>CAVCUC010000005.1:38910-51758 GCA_963605225.1 bacterium | reverse complement strand
ATGAAGGCATAATTGTAGCGACGGCTATCATCAACCAAATCCAAGTAGAAGAATATCGTTATGCTTCGTGGAAACATGACGTAAAAGAAAATGAAGTAATGGTGTTACATACTTTAGTTGTTAATCCCAAAATAAAAAGGAAAGGATATGGTAAAGCGTTTGTAGTATTTTATGAAAACTATGCAAAAGAACATCATTGTAGTGCACTTCGCATGGATACTAATGCAAGAAATACTATCGCAAGAAATTTGTATCGAAAGTTAGGATATGAAGAAATTGGAATAGTAAGTTGCACATTTAATGGCATTCCTAATGTAGAGCTAGTATGTCTCGAAAAATATTGTGCATAATAATTTTCATTATGCAATTGAAATATTTGTTATGGTCAAAAGCAAAACGGGGCAAAATTACTACAAAAAAATCCAAAAAACGGGGCAAAATGTTATAGAAAAAATTGGAAAAACGGGGCAAAAAAGAAATTTAACGATTTAAAACAGGCAGGAATATTTCCTGCTTTTTAAATTTTTATAAGAATTTGATTGTGCTTAAAAAACAAGTGTTTCTCGGGCAAAAACATCATTTTATGAAAAATTTTACAAAGAAATGTGAAAGAAAAGTGAAATTTTTGTTGACAGCGCATTTCATGACGCATAAAATAGCCTTATTCGATAAGGGAGGATTGATTTTATGAAAAAGATTTTTACATTACTTCTTTCTCTAACACTACTCGTTGGATGTGGTGGAAGTGGATCAGGAAGTACAGATGGTTCTGCTGATGCAAGTGGTTCCGGATCAGGTGCAAGTGACGACAAAACAGTTACCGTAGTTTCATCACTAGATGTTATTTCTATGGATACAGCGGTTGCCACAGATGGAACTTCGTTCATCGCTCAGACAATGTGTTTGGCTGGCTTAATGGAGCTAGACGCTAATCAAAATCCGATCCCTGATTTGGCAGAAAGCTATACTGTCAGTGATGATGGTTTAGTATATACGTTTAAAATTAGAGATGATGCAAACTGGGCAAATGGTGATCCAGTAACTGCAGCAGATTTCGTTTACGGATGGCAAAGAATTGTAGATCCAGATATCGCTAGTGAATATAACTGGATTATGGAAACAGCGAATATCGTTAATGGTGAATGCTATGACACAGAAAGTGGTCTAACAAAAGAAGATTTAGGTGTTAAAGCTATTGATGATAAAACTTTAGAAGTAACATTGACTAAGCCTACAGGATTCTTCCTAAGCTTAATGGCATTCCCTTGCTTCTTCCCAGCTAATCAAAAGTTTGTTGAAAGCTGTGGTGATCAATATGCATTATCTGTTGACAACATCTTAAGTTGTGGACCTTACAACTTCTCATCTTGGACAGCTGGTTATTCATATGAATTCACATTAAGTGATACATATTGGGATTATGACAACTATGTTGCTAAAAATGGTGCAGAAAAAGTTGTATTCCGTGTAATTGCTGATACACAAACATCTTTACTTGAATATGAAAGTGGTAACCTACAAACAGTTATTCTTTCTGGTGAACAAGTAAATGCAAATAAAGGTGTTGAAGGTTATACAGATAAGTTAACAGGTTACTTATATTACCTACTACTTAACATCAACAACAATGAAACTAGTGAAGATCTTCAAAACTTATGCATTAGACAAGCTATGCAATATGCTTTAGATAGAGAAACAATTGCAAGTGCATTAAATGATGGTTCTGTTGCTGCTGAAGGTATCGTTCCATTCCAATTAGCTGGTAATCCAGAAACTGGTGCTGACTTTAGAGAAGACAGTGGAAAGCTAGTTGAATACAACCTAGAAACAGCTAAAGAATACTATGCTGAAGGTGTTTCTCAATTAGGTCATGATGTAACAATTGAACTACTATATGGTACTGATGAAGGTGACTCAGTTATTAAAGCAGCTGAACAAATTCAATCTTACTTAGAAGAAGTTGGATTTACAGTTAACTTAAATGGTAAGCCTAAGAAAGAAAGACTATCTCTACAAAGAGAACATACATTCGATGTTTCATTAACTCGTTGGGGACCTGACTATGGTGATCCACAAACATATATGGATTTATTTATAAGCACAAATACATCTAACAACCAAGGTGGTTTCTTCAGTAACGTATATGATAACGATATTGCTAGTGCTGGATTAAGTAGTATTAGTGCATTAGAAAGATGGAACTACTTCATCGATGCTGAAAAAGTTCTTGTACAAGACGAAGCAGCAGTTATTCCAGTATTCCAAGCAGGCGGTGCTATGTTAATTTCTCCAAGCATTTCTGGTATTGAATTCCACAGTGCTGGTGTAGATAACTATCGTCACATTGTTATTAAGTAATTCAAAACAAAACTTATACATAATTAGAGCGATTGTAAAATCGCTCTAATTGTTATAAAGGAGACTTATGAAAAAATATATATTTAAACGAATTATGATGTCTTTGGCAACATTACTAGTAATTTTATTAGTATTGTTTGTGTTAATGGATTTAATGCCAGGTTCACCATTTAATGATGAAAAATTAACAGATGCTCAAAAGGCACTCTTATATGCAAAATATGGTTTGGATCAACCAATCATTGTTCGCTTCTTCTTATACGTCAAGAATATGCTTACAGGAGATTTAGGTGTATCTTATGCCATTAATAAGAATTTCCCAATTAGTTCAATGATTTCTGAAAGACTTGGTATTTCTATCTTAGTAGGTATTATGGCAATGATTATCGGTACAATTGTTGGCCTAATCTTAGGTATTGTGTCAGCTTTAAATCACAATACATGGATTGATAACTTATGCTCTGCAATATCTGTTATTGGTGTAAGTGTACCTTCATATGTGTGTGCATTATTACTATGTTACTTTATTGCCTACAAATTAAAATGGTTCCCAATTCTGTATAATCAGAAAACACCATTTACTTCACTAGTTTTACCTGCTGTTGCTTTGTCTGTATCTCCTACAGCAAATATTGCTAGATTTACACGTTCAGAAATGATTGATGTATTAAATAGTGATTATATTCTATTGATTCAATCTAAAGGTGTAAAAAACTATAAGATGATTATTAATCATGCTTTAAGAAATGCATTAATTCCAGTAGTAACCGTAATGGGACCAATTTTAGTTAACTTAATGACAGGTTCTAGTGTTATTGAAAAGATATTTGGTATTCCAGGAATTGGATCATTAATGATTTCAGGAATTCAACAAAATGACTATAACGTTACAATTGCATGTGCCTTTGTTTATTCAGCAATGTTTATTGTGATGATGTTAATTGTTGATATTTTATATGGCGTAATTGATCCTCGTATTAGAGTGACAAAGGAGGGCAAAAGATGACAAACACAAATCATGAATTTACTGCAGATGATTTTACATTTGCCCATAAAAAAGATGAAAAGTTTGTAGATAAAAACTTTAAAACAACAAGATATTCACATGATGTATGGTGTAACTTTAAAAAGAATAAAGGTGCATTAATTGGTGCAATTATTGTTATCATCATTATTTTGTTCGCTTTAATTGGACCAAATATGACAGAGCATACTTATAAATCTATCATTCATGGTCATGAATGCTTAACACCTAGAATTCCTTTCATTGAAAAACTTGGTATTTTTAATGGTACATATAAAGGAAATCAACAATATGTTGGTGATTTAGAAAATGTATATTATTGGTTTGGTAGTGATACACAAGGTAGAGATATCTTCACACGTGTTTGGGAAGGTACAAGAGTATCGTTATTAATTGCGTTTGCTGCAGTAGTAATCGATATTGTGATTGGTATGGTTTACGGTACAATATCTGGTTTCTTTGGTGGCAAGGTTGATATGGTTATGCAAAGATTTGCAGAAATCTTAAATGGCGTACCTACATTAGTTGTTGTGACATTACTTGGTCTAGTATTACCACAAGGTATTGTTTCCATTATCTTTTCATTAATGATTACAGGTTGGATTGGTATGGAAAGAATAGCTAGAGCACAAGTATTAAAAGTTAAGGAACAAGAATATGTACTCGCTTCTAGAACTCTAGGTGCTAGCAAATTATCTCTAATCGTAAATGATATTTTACCAAATATTTTTGGACAAGTTATTGTAACAAGTATGTTCTCTATTCCTAATGCTATTTTCTTAGAAGCATATTTGTCATTCTTAGGACTTGGTGTTCCTGCTCCACTTGCTTCTTTAGGTTCTTTAGTATCAGATGGATATAAATCAATGACAACATTCCCACACATTTTGTTGATACCAGTTGTTGTGCTTGCTTTATTAATGCTAAGTTTTAACTTATTTGCAGATGGATTGAGAGATGCTTTTGATCCAAAGATGAATAATAGGTAGGTGATAATATGAGTGAAAAAATTAAACGTGATAAAAAAGATCGAGTATTATCAATTAGAGATTTAAATATATCGTTTAAAACAAACTATGGTGTTGTTAATGCGATAAGAGGTATTCGTTTTGACTTATTTAAAGGGGAAACAGTCGCTATCGTTGGTGAAAGTGGTAGTGGTAAATCTGTAACCATTAAAACGATTATGGGTATTCTAGACTCAAATGGTGTAATTGATTCTGGTTCTATCGTTTACAACTATGTAGATGAAAAAGGGCAAGAACAATCTGCAGATCTTGTTAAAATGAGTCAAAAAGAGATTCGTTACAAATTCTGTGGAAAAAGAATTGCCATGGTGTTCCAAGATCCAATGACTTCATTAGATCCTACAATGACAATTGGAAAACAAATCATGGAACCAATGCTAGAACATAAGAAAATTTCTAAAGATGAAGCAAAAAAGAGAACTTTAGAACTACTAGCTGAAGTAGGAATTGAAAATCCTGAAAAACGATTTAAACAATATCCTCATGAATTATCAGGTGGTATGAGACAAAGAGTTGTTATTGCAATTGCTTTGGCATGTGACCCTGAAATATTAATTTGTGATGAACCTACAACAGCACTAGATGTAACGATTCAAGCTAAAATCCTTGAATTAATTAAGAAAATGCAAAAAGAAAAGAATATTTCTGTTATTTACATTACACATGATTTAGGTGTAGTTGCTAAAGTGGCGGATTATGTTGCGGTAATGTATGCAGGAAGAATTATTGAAAAAGGTGCAATCAACGAAATATTCTATGATCCTAGACATCCATATACTTGGGGATTACTTGCAAGTATGCCTGATACAGAGACGAATTCTAGAAGATTATTTGCTATTCCTGGCACACCACCAAATCTTATGTCAAAGATTAAAGGAGATGCATTTGCTCCAAGAAATCCATATGCACTAAAGATAGATTATGAGGAAGAGCCACCAATGTTTGATGTAGGTGGTCAACATAGAGTATGTTCTTGGTTATGTGATCCAAGAGCACCTAAAGTAGAACTTCCAGAAGATTTAAAACAAAGAATCGCTAAGATGAAGAAGGAGGCTGGATTAAATGATGAATAATCAAAAAGTATTATTAGAAGTTGAAGGCCTTAAACAATATTTCCCTATAACTAAGACTTATACAACAAAAGCAGTAGATGGTATTAGTTTTAAAATCTATGAAGGTGAAACATATGGTTTAGTTGGAGAATCAGGAAGTGGTAAATCTACTACAGGAAGATCCATTATTCGTTTGTATGATCCTACTGCAGGGAAAATCATATTTGATGGTAAAGATATTAGTGGGAAAATGTCTAAAGAGACAGAAAAATATCTTAGAACAAATATGCAAATGATTTTCCAAGATCCTATGGCTTGTTTAAACCCAAGAAAGAAAGCTTCACAAATCATTGCGGAAGGTCTAATTATTCATAAAGAATATAAAGATAAAAAAGATTTAGAAGAAAAAGTGTATAACATTTTAGATAAAGTAGGTTTATCTAGAGAACAAGCTACACGTTTCCCACATCAATTCTCTGGTGGTCAAAGACAACGTTTAGGTATTGCTAGAGCTTTAGTCATGAATCCTAAATTAGTAATTGCGGATGAATGTATTTCTGCGTTAGATGTTTCTATTCAAGCCCAAGTAGTCAATATGATGAAAGACTTACAAGAAGAGCTAGGAACAACTTATTTGTTTATTGCTCACGACTTAAGTATGGTTAAGTATATTTCTGATCGTATTGGTGTTATGCATTTAGGCCATATTGTAGAAACAGGCACAACAGATGAAATATTCTTTAATCCAATTCATCCTTATACTAAATCTTTATTAAGTGCAATTCCGCATCCAAATCCTATTGTTGAAAAACAAAGAGTTGCCCTAACTTATGATAAAGATAAAGAAGGTGTAGATTATACAAAAGGAACATATCATGAAGTGAGTGAGACACATTCTGTTCTAGCAACAGAAGAAGAATTTGCTAAGTGGTATACAAAATAAATTGATTTAGAGATGACATGAGTATGATGCTTATGTCATCTTTTTTGTCAAAATTAAAAAAGATGTTACAGAATTGATAATTCTAAGTAAAAAATCTACATGAAATAAGAGTTTTATATGTATAATACAAATAGCGAAGACGCTAAGGAGGAAAGAAATGAAGAAATTTATTTCTGTATTGACTGCAGGCCTTATGGCTATGAGTCTAGTAGCTTGTGGATCTAGTTCTACTAGCACAACTACAACAGAACCAGAATCAACTGGTTCTACTACTGATGAAACTGCTGAAGTTTCAGAAATGAAAGTTGCAATGGTTACAGACTATGGTGACATCACTGACCAATCATTCAACCAAGCAACTTACGAAGCATCTAAGAAGTTTTGTGAAGATAATGGCGTAGAATTCACATACAAAAAACCTGCTACAGATGCTGACTTAGACCGTGAAGCTTCTATGGAAGAAGCAATTGAAGAAGGTTATAACGTAATCGTTCTTCCAGGTTATGCATTTGCTCAAGCAATCGTAGACGTTGCTCCTAACTATCCAGATGTTAAATTCGTTGCATTAGACGTTTCTCAAGGTGACTTAGATAGTTCTAATGGTGGATCTACATTTACTGCAGATAATGTATTCAGTGGTGTATATCAAGAAGAATTATGTGGATATATGGCAGGATATGCTGCTGTTAAATTAGGCTATACAAAACTAGGATTCTTAGGTGGTATGGCTGTTCCAGCTGTTCAACGTTATGGTTATGGATTTGTTCAAGGTGCTAACGCTGCTGCCGTTGAATTAGGAAATACAAGTGATGTTGTATTGAACTATGTATATGGTGGACAATTCTATGGCGATGCTGATATTACAGCTCGTATGGACACATGGTACCAAGGTGGTACAGAAGTTGTATTTGCTTGCGGTGGTGGTATTTATAGCTCTGCAGCAGAAGCAGCTACTAAAGTTGATGGAAAAGTTATTGGTGTAGACGTTGACCAAGCTCCAACAATTGACGGTGCTTATGGCGAAGGTATCACAGTTACTTCTGCTATGAAAGGCTTAGGCGCTACAGTTAATACTCTTCTAAAAGCAATCCAAGATGGTAATTGGGATGAATACAAAGGTCAAGTATTAACTCTTGGTCTAGTATCTGAAAACCCAGATGAAAACTATGTTGGTCTACCTTCTAGCACACAATTTGCTGATGGCTTCACAGAAGATGACTACAAAGCTCTAGTTTCTAAGTTATATAATGGTGAAATCGAAGTAAGCAATGCTACAGATGCTATGCCTACAACAGAAATTACTGTTAATGATGAAGGATCAATTAAAGGCTAATCGCAATATTTAAACATTGACCAAGATTTAATCGTCTTGGTCTTTTTTTGTATGTAAAATCGATGTTATTTATTTTATAATATGTGTTAAGGATTCAAGACATATCATTGAATATACAAATAGGAGGTTTATATGGGAACAGAAACGCCTTATGCAATAGAAATGTTACATATAACGAAACGATTTCCGGGAATCATCGCAAATGATGATATTACACTTCAATTAAAAAGAGGAGAAATTCATGCTCTATTAGGTGAAAATGGAGCAGGTAAATCCACTTTAATGAGTGTTCTTTTTGGCTTATATCAAGCTGAAGAAGGGGAAATCAGAAAAGATGGTGTACCAGTTAAAATTGATAATCCAAATGATGCAAATGAATTGAAGATTGGTATGGTGCATCAACATTTTAAACTTGTACAGTGTTTTAGTGTTTTAGATAACATTATTCTAGGTGTTGAAACAACAAAAAATGGTTTTTTGCAAAAAGAAGAAGCCAGAAAAAAGGTAATGGAATTATCGGAAAAGTATGGTTTACAGGTTGATCCTGATGCCATTATTGAAGACATTACAGTAGGTATGCAACAACGTACGGAAATTCTTAAAATGTTATATCGTGAAAATGACATTTTGATTTTCGATGAACCAACTGCAGTTCTTACTCCACAAGAAATCGAAGAACTAATGAAAATCATGAAAAATTTAGCAAGTGAAGGTAAATCAATCTTATTTATCTCACATAAGTTAAATGAAATCATGGAAGTAGCAGATCGTGTTACGGTTTTAAGAAGAGGTAAATGCATTGGTACAGTAAATGTTGCGGATACAACAAAAGAAGAACTCAGCCGAATGATGGTTGGAAGAGATGTTCAACTAGTTGTGGATAAGCAAGATCATGATCCTGGTGAAACAATACTTGAAGTCGATCATTTAACAGTGGCTTCGAAAGTACATAAAAACAATGCTGTTAAGGATGTAACGTTTAATGTTCGTGCAGGAGAAATTGTTTGTGTGGCTGGTATCGATGGTAATGGACAAACAGAACTTGTATATGGTGTGACTGGACTTGAGCCAGTATTAGATGGAAAAGTGATTATGTGTGGTGATGATGTGACAAAAGCATCAATTCGTCATCGCTCTAAATATATGAGTCATATTCCTGAAGATCGTCAAAAGCATGGTTTAGTTCTAGATTATCCACTTGAATATAACATGATTTTAGAGAGATATTATGAACCACAATTTACAACAAAACATGGTTTCTTAAAGAAAAAAGAAATACGTGCTTATGCAGATCGTTTAATTAAACAATTTGATGTAAGAAGTGGTGAAGGTGCTATTTCTATTACACGTACAATGTCTGGTGGTAACCAACAAAAAGCCATTATTTCTCGTGAACTAGATAAGAATCATCGCTTACTAGTTGCGGTTCAACCAACTCGTGGATTAGATGTAGGTGCGATTGAGTACATTCATAAAGAATTAGTTGAATGCCGCAATAGAGGAGATGCTGTATTACTTGTATCTCTAGAACTAGATGAAGTAATGAATTTATCAGATCGCATATTAGTAATGTATGAAGGTGAATTTGTTGCAGAACTTGATCCAAAGAAAACAACAACTGAAGAATTAGGTCTATATATGGCTGGTGCTAAACGCATGGAAATGGAGAAAAAAGGATGAGTGAAAAGAAAAAGTTTTTAAAAAATCCAACAGTACAAACAATCTTTTCTTCACTAATCTGTATATTAGTTGGTTTATTAGTTGGATATTTAGTATTACTAGCAATTAATCCTAGTGGTGCAGGCGAAGCAATTAAGACAATCTTATTGAACTTTATGAATCGTCCAACAAGTGGTGCTAGATTAAAAGCGTTAGGAAACACATTAGCAAAGACTGCTCCATTATTAATGTGTGCATTAAGCGTATGTTTCTGCTATAAAGTTGGTTTATTCAATATTGGCGCTGCAGGACAATATGAAGCTGGTGCGGGTGTTGCTTTATACGCAGCATTAGCTTGGCACTTACCATGGTATTTATGCATTATACTTGCGGCATTAGCTGGAGCATTATTAGGTGTAATTTCTGGAGCATTAAAAGCATATCGTAACGTAAATGAAGTTATTTCAGGAATCATGCTAAACTGGATTACTTTATATTTAGTAAATATGATTTTAAGCTTACCTGAAGTAAAGGATACAGCTAGTCCTTATACAAAGGATTTAATGCAAGAAAGTCCAGGCTCTTTAATTCCTTCATTAGGATTAAACAAATTATTTTCAAACAATAGAGCAGTAACGATTGCGATTGTATTATCGGTAATTGTTGCGATTGTTATTCAAATTGTTTTGAGTAAGACAAAGTTTGGTTATGAATTAGTTGCGACAGGCTTTAACAAGAACGCTGCAAAATACGCAGGAATGAAAGAAAAGAAGAATATTATTGTGACGCTAGCAATTGGTGGAGCTCTTGCTGGAATTGGCGCATGTTTCTTATTCTTATCAGGATATCAAAAATGGTCTACAACACAAACGAGCGTTCCAAGTATGGGATTTAATGGTATTGCGGCTACATTCTTAGGTGGTCTAAATCCAATAGGAACAATATTTGCTTCATTCTTTATTCAACATATTACAGATGGAGGATCACTAATTGATAAAGCAATTTATCCTTCACAAATTTCAGAACTAATGTCTAGTGTAATTATCTACTTATGTGGATTCTCATTATTCTTCAGACATTTACTAAATTCTGTACATTTTAAGAAAAAGGAGGAGAAGAAATAATGGTACTTCTTATCCAATATACAATTTTATTTGCTGCAGTTTTATCTTTAGTTGCATTAGGTGGATGCTTTGCGGAACATTCTGGTGTAATTAACTTAGGACTTGAAGGAATCATGGTTATGGGTGCACTAGGCGGTGCCTTAGCGATGAATGTTATTCCTTCAACTGCTAGTTCATTTGTGATGATTTTAGGAACAGTTGTAGCATCTATGGTTTGTGGCATGTTATTTTCAATCTTCTTAGCAGTCGCAAGTATTAACTTTAAAGCAGATCAAACACTAGTTGGTACAGCGATGAACCTAATGTCTACTTCTGTTGCGACAGTTTTAGTAAGAGCTATTAATACAGCAAGTGATCCTAACAATGTTTCTTCAACATTACAATATATTCAAAGTAAAAAAGCATTTATTGTAAATCTTGGTGGCTTTGAATTTAACTGGTTTATGTTGTTTGCTGTAATTGCACTAGTAATCTCTCATGTTGTTTTATATAAAACTAAATTTGGTTTACGTCTAATTGCTTGTGGTGAAAATCCTCAAGCTGCTGACTCTGTAGGTATTCATGTTAATAAAATGAGATGGGCCGGAGTACTTATTTCAGGATTACTTGGAGGACTTGGTGGAATTGTTTATATTACAGCAGGTGTATCTGAGTGGAAGTTCGAAATGGGTGTAGCTGGTTTTGGTTTCTTATCATTAGCAGTTATGATCTTCGGCCAATGGAAACCTTCTAAGATTGCTTTAGCAGCTCTATTATTTGGTTTCTTTAGAGCATTATCAAATGTTTACTCAGGATTTAGTTGGTTAGTTGCATTAGGTATCGATTCTAAGATTTACAACATGTTACCATATATCATTTCATTAATTGTATTAATCTTTACATCACAAAATTCTAAAGCTCCTAAAGCAGAAGGTATACCTTACGAAAAGGGTATGCGTTAATTTATAAAATTTACATAAATAAAAAAAGATTGAGGAATTAGCTTCTTCAATCTTTTTATGTGTAATTTCTAAATAACTGTAGCTATATCACTTATTTTTCATAGCAATATATGCCATCTTCATTGTGTCATCGCGTTCTTTACAACCTGCTAAGAAACCAGATATATGACAGAATTGCGCACTTTCTACACCAGATACTTTTGCAAGTTCATCATAGCGTAAACCATACCATTCAGTAGGTAATGGATGTCTAAAGCTTGTACGATCATCAGGATTATTTAATGCACATTGGATATTCCATCCTCCTCTTAGTGCTGGATAAACAACGTACCAAATATCTTGAGCGATAGGATCATTCTTTTGTGATTTTAATACGCCTTCCCATGGTGCAAATTTATCCATTGTCATAATATGATTCGAAGAGAATGTAATACATTGTAAGACATAATCAGTCGCATCTAATGAAGAAATAATAGAATCGAAACGATTTAAAATAATGTCTTTAGCAAAAGATACAGCATCTAAGAATGCTTCGTAATAACTATAATCAGAGTTCCAACCAGGATTGAAATCTTTAATAATCTTACTTACTGTAAATCCGGTTTCAGCACTATATTGAAGTTGTTTTCTTTGATCTTGAGGAATATTAGGCATCTTTTCTAATGCTAAGCTAACAGGTGTATAGCCATTATCAAATGCATCAATTCCTTGAATTAAAGAAGAATCGAAAGAATTAAATACCTTTTCATAGTATTCTTCAGGACAATCTTGGGCTTCTAATATTTCTTTGTAATATTTACGCCATACTAAACCACACGCAGCATAAGGAATTAATGTGCCAGGGTGACAACCATTCGCTTCTTTGTTAGCTGGAGAGTGATGGTCTAATTCTCCTTCTCCGATATCATAAATAATCCAATTTTCTTTATCACTAGGAATACTTGTGTCTGGTCCTCTTACTACATTAATTTCTTCGCACATTAAAGATAATAAAGCAGTTGCAAATACGTCATCGGCATGAAATAAACCGTCATGAGTATAAAGATTTAATTTTGAATACATATAAACTCCATTTCTAGAGTAATCATATCACTTATAGTGTAGAATATGGATATGAAAAAAAGAAGTGAACCAAATTTTTATGAAAAACTAGTAGAAAGTTCTCTATATAATCTATCAAGTGATTATAGACAAAATAACTTTTTATTTAAAAATGAAGAATGTGATTTGGCACTAGACTATAAAGAATTTTATGAGTGCAAGTTTGAAAAGGTGACTTTTTTAAATCATATTCGTAGAGCAATGTTTACTGATGTAATCTTTGAAAATTGTGATTTTTCGAATATCGATATGCATGAATGTGTGTTTCGTCGCGTGATATTCAAT
>CAVCUC010000005.1:0-38900 GCA_963605225.1 bacterium | reverse complement strand
AATAAATGTAGATTAACAGGAATTGATTTAACACAAGGTACATTTGAAAGTGTGTTAATTCAAAACTCACTTGGTCAATATGCTAATTTCAGTTCATCTAAAATAAAAGAAAGTTCATTTGTTGAAAATATATTTAGAGATGGTGCATTTACTATGTGTAAATTTAGCCATGTAGAAATTGAGCAATGTGATTTTAATAAAGCAGAGTTCAATGATACAAAATTAGCGGGATTAGACTTTTCGACAAGTGATATATCAAATGTAATGTTTGACGTTAATCGTTTGCAAGGAATTACATTAAATGAGGAACAAGCTTTAGCATGTGCTAAATTACTTGGAATAAATGTAAAACAACAATATTAAAGGAAAGGTAGAAAAGATATGGACGAAAAAGAAATACAAAAAAGAATTCAAAATGGTCGAGACTTCATGAAATTAGAAATGTACGAAGAAGACTATTCTAGTGATCAAGATTTGAAAAAACCTCAACCCCCACTTTGTAAAGCCTCACTAAGAGAAACAACCATTGCTTTACCAAAAGATTTTAGTCATTTATCTATTGGGACAGATTTCTTGAAAATCATTAATGGAAGATGTTCACATCGTGTATATACTCCTGAAGTAATGACATTAGAGGAATTATCTTATGTATTATGGTGTTCGCAAGGTGTGAAAGATATTCGCGGTAAGAAATATGCTACTTTGCGTACTGTACCAAGTGGTGGAGCTAGACACGCTTTTGAAACATATCTTGCGATTAGAAATGTAGAAGGATTGCCACAAGGATTTTATCACTATTTACCAATGACGCATTCTTTAGAGTGTATCAATGAAACGAGTATAGATAGTTTTATTGGTAATTCTTTAAGTGGTCAAGTATGGGCGGATAAGTGTGCAGTATGTCTCTATTATTCTATGGTGGCATATCGAGCAGAGTGGAGATATGGTATTTTTGGCCATAGAGTAGCTTTAATTGATGCAGGACACGTTACAGAAAATGTGTATTTAGCTTGTGAATCAATAGGGCTAGGAGGTTGTGCTGTAGCAGCGCTAGATGGAAAATATTGTGATAAACAATTTGAACTAGATGGTGAAGAAGAATTTATTTTCTACTCTATGCCAATAGGACATATACAGAAAGAAGATAAGCAAGCAGAAGATTCTTTCTATGCATTTGTGAAAGAAGAAAACTATTAATTGAGATTTAGAGAAAACAATGTGAAATGACTTTCATCATTTTTTCACAAAGTGACCACCTCTCAAATTAAATTTCGTATATTATATAGTTGTCAAACAAATAAATGAACAGTTTGATATTTCTTTCCCCCTATTAATAAGAGATGGAATCAATTGGATTCCTTTTCTTTTTGTACAAATGAAATGATTTGTCTATAGTCTACAAAAGAAATATTCAGTATCATAATTACAGTATTTGGTAGTGGAGGAGATTCGAATATGGGTATATTACAAGCTATATTTATATTTCTTGGCTTATCGTTAGATAGCTTTGTCCTAATGATGGATAAAGGTGCGACAATGCGTAAGTTAGAAATGAAGAAAGCTTTAATTTACAGTGTTGTTTATTCTTTAGCAGCAGAAATATTACTGCTATTAGGATATGTTACATCTTTTATTTTTAAAGATAGTTTAAATCAAAGAGCAGAACTATGTATTGCATCATTGATTATATTTGCTATAGGAATTTACATCTTTTTCAAATCATTAAAACATGTTAATTTAGAAGAACACGTAGATGATAGTTTTGGACTAAAAGAATGCTTTAAAATCGCATTACTAACAAATATTGATACATATTGTTTAGGTGTAGGATTTAGTTTTTCTGAAGTAGAAATACTATATGGAGCATTATTAATCTTTGCGATTTCATTTGTTGTGACATATATTGCTCAATATATTGGTTATTCTCAAGGATCTAAATATACTAGAATTGTAGGTATGAGTGGTGGAGTGCTCATTATCGGATTTAGTATATTTTTGTTTACAAAGTTGATAGGATTTTAGGTGAGGGTATAGTATGGAAGATCATAAAGGCTACATGCGCGCATGCCTATATGAAAATTTAAGAGACTTAATGCTTAAGAATGTATTTGAAAAAATCACAATTAAGCAGATTTGTGATGCGACTGGTGTCATTCGTGCTACATTTTATAATTATTTTGATGATAAATATGATTGCTTAAATGCAATTGTATATCATGACTTCGTAGAAAGTTTTCACGCGGATAAAATTTCTAAGTCATTGCAAGGTGAAGGAGGCAATGGTTCAGAATTTGTCCCTACAGCAAATAGTACAAAATTAATCGAAAATAATATTGAATATATTTTAGAAATTATTGAAAAAAACAGAAGTTTTTACCGCATTGCCTATAATGTAACAGGGCAAAATAGTTTTGAAGATATGATAAGAACAAACTTAATGATTATCTTTAAAACAGTATTAGATGAGCATCGTAAACCAAACTATCTAAACAAATACTCTAATAATTTACTAGCAAGATATTTTGCGGAATGTGTTGCGTTTGATATCAAAGAATTTGTATTCCAGAAATATACAAAATTAACTGTAGCAGATACAAAAGCAATGATTCTAGATTTAATGAAAAACGGTATAAATGATTTTATTCAATAAGAGATGATTAGAAATGATCATCTTTTTTGATAGAAAAAAAGGAATGCATTAAGCATTCCTCTAAAAATGATTATTTATTCTTTTCTAAGAAATCTACAGCAACTTGTGCGTAAAGAGCAGCACCTACAGGGAATGATTTTTCATCTAGATAGAAGTAATCACTATGGTGAGGATAATCACCACCAGCACCAACTTGAGCAAAGCTAGATGGGCAAATCACTGTATATTCTGAGAAGTCTTCAGCACCCATCATTAAACCTGTTTCAACAACTTGTGTATCAGGATGATCTACGACTTTTTGTGCGGCACCCCAAGCAATTTGTTCAATTGTAGGATCATTAACAAGAACTTCTGTCATCATGTTATATTCAAATTCATATGTACAACGATATGTTTCACAAGTAGATTTAACAACTCTTTCCATGATTTCAGGAAGACTATGATGTAATTTAACATCGAATGATCTACATGTACCAGTAAGTGTAGCTTCACCAGAGATGATGTTGAAACGTGTACCAGAATTTAATGTACCAACTGTAACGACAAGTGGTGTAAGAGGGGAAGTTTCTCTACTTACAACAGATTGTAAATTCATGACGATAGCAGAAGCACATACTGTAGCGTCAGCACAAGCTTCAGGAGTAGCACCATGTCCTGCTCTACCAATGACTTTAATTGTAAATGTATCAGCAGCTGCAGCAGAAGCTCCTGGTCTCATATATACAGCACCAACTTCTTTTTGTGCAGCAATATGGATACCAAACATTGCGTCTACACCATCCAATGCACCTTGTTTGATGACTGCTTTAGCACCTTGAGCAATTTCTTCAGCAGGTTGGAATACAAGTTTAACAGTTCCATATAATTCGTCTTTAACATCGTTTAGAACTTTAGCAGCTCCAAGTAACATAGAAGCGTGAGAATCATGACCACATGCATGCATAAAACCTGGATTTTGTGATTTGAAAGGTACATCTGTTTTTTCTGTGATAGATAATGCATCAATATCACCACGTAATCCAATTGTTTTACCAGGATGACCACCAGTAATTGTTGCGACTAATCCTGTAGGTTCAAATCTTCTATAAGGAATACCCATTTTATCTAGTTCAGCAGCGATTACATCTGTTGTTCTAAATTCCTGCATGCTAGCTTCTGGATGAGCATGAAATTCATGACGCATATCGCATATATAAGATGCGTATTTGTCGGCTAATGATCTGATATTTTCCATTTTAATTATTACCTCCAATCAATTCATTAGATATAAAAACGGACATATAGTTATAATGTCCGTTTTACACAAAGCTAAAATATTATAACCAAGATTTCATTACACCTGCGATTAATACAGATACGATTGTTACACAAACAAATCCGGCGATTAATACTTTTGGTGTGATAATTCCAGAGATTACTTTCTTTTCTTCTGGATCTGTAATTTGAGAATCAATTGCTTCGTTAGCGATTAATACATTTAATGGGAATCCCAAGTATGCATTAACAACAATACCGAATGCAGAAGCGAATGTTTCGTCTTTCTTGAAAATCTTTGAAGCAACAAATGCAGCAACTGCTAGACCAATTGTACCGATAACGAACATTCCTACTACGATAGTTAATACAGGAATAATTGTTTCTGGTGTAACTGAAGCGAAACCACAGAATAGAGTGCCAAATAATACAAATAGTAAGAATCCAAATGAATTAGCTTTTGTTAAAGCATCTTCTGGGATTAGACCAAGTGTACAACCAGCAAAACCTAGAACTAAGCACATAACATACATACTTACTGCTCCACCTGTAGCTGTTTGGATAAGTGAAGAAAGGATACATACGATTAATAGTTTAGCTAGAATCATGTATGTAGAATCTTCGCTCTTTTTCTTTTCAGATGTTGCATCACCTGTTTTTTCAGCTACTAATTCACCTTTAGTATATTGTTCATGTAATTCTCTAACTTGTTTTCTTAATGCTGCAGATTCAACTGGCATACCAATTAAACTTTGTAGAGTCATACATACTAATGCAACTAGACCTGCTTGAGTATTTCCTACAGCTGCAGCAGCATCACGCATTACAGCGGCAGCAATAGCACCACCAGCTAATACTGGAGCACTAGCTACAGCGTTTGCTGTTCCAAATAATGCACCACCGATAACAACAACAAATCCACAAAGGAATACTAAACCGATTAAACAGATAACAACTGTTTTCCATTGTTGAACCATCTGTTTACGAGAAATAAGTGTACCAAGATGGGCAATTAATAGACCAACTGATAATGTGTAAACTTTTCCGCCTAGACCAGCATAATCAGCTAGTTCTGTAGGTAAAATTGTCCAGAATCCGATAACGAATAGGATTAAGTAAATTAATCCAGCCGATAACTTACCATTCGACTTTTTCGAGATAACCTCGCCAATAACCATGATTGCTACAACACAGAATAGTGCAGCGAATTGGTTAGTGGCCAAAAAATTTGTAAATGCTTCCATAAAATAAGCTCCCCCTATATGAATCAGTATTATACGCCCACTTGTGAAAAAATAGCAACCTCAATTTATGAAAAAATGTAATAACATGAAAGAAATTACATAAAATGAAAAAATGAAACAAAAAGTAGGATTGGATTATCCTACTTAACTGAAATATACATATTCGTCTGCTGGAGCTTTATATTCGCACATTCTCGTAGCATAAAGAACTAAAGTTTTACCACCGTCATGAATAGGAACAGTTTTTAATTTTCCTTCAATTTCATACCACATGTTTAAATTTAATTCTTTTGTTTTTACACCAGTGACAGTGATTCCACAAAGTGAAGTATCTGCTGTACAACATACCATCGCTCTTCTTCCTAAAATGATGGAATTTGGATGGTTTGGTAAACTTTCAGCATATGCACCACGAAGGATGACTGTTTTATTTTCATAATCATCTGGATGATCAGCCGCATCCATATACCATAAACCATAATCGTCATCACTAATATCAATGACACTAGCATTCTTATCAAAAGGAAGGGTTCCAGCTTTTAATTCGACTGGCTCACCAAAGTTTCCTTCGTAATAGATTTGTGCTCGTTTGTTAATGGCTTTGATATTACCACGAAGTAAAGAAGCAGAAGTATCTTCAGTACAACGATTACATATCACAACATCACTATACTTTAATTGCTCAAATAACATGCCACGCATATTACCGATATATGAAGCGAATGTAGACGCATCAATTGTTGTTAATACTTCAACTAATGGCCAAAAGTCTGGCATATGAGCAATTAAATTGTCACTTACTTTAATACTACCGTTATATTCAATGAAAACTTGACTAGGATGATAGATTGTATCTAACTCTCTCATCTTTTCTTCATTTAACGATTCAACATCATCGATATATTCAACAAATGTTGAATGTTCCTCAAGAAAATCTTTAGGATATTCTTCTTCACCTTCTTCAAGGCATAGAATTAAAGTTCTTTCTACACCTTGCATGAATTGTTCATCTTGAAGGGTATCTTTGATGAGAGTTGTTTTCCCGCTATCTAAAAATCCCGTAAATAAATAGACTGGCGTTGGCATTATTTTACTCCAAAGATATTCTTAATTTCTTCTACATCTACTTTGACACCAATAACAGTGATTAGACCAGTATATGCAGCAGATCCTTCACGAATATCAACATCTCCTGGAACAAAGTCAAAGAAAATCCAACCGCCTTCTTTGTTAGGAACAATACCTTTAGCACGGATAATATTTTCACCTAATTGATTTAAAGCAGTGATTAATTCATCTTTTGTATATTTATTGATTGTTTCGATACCGATAGAATCAAATACTTCATCAGCGTCATGCTCGTCATGGTGATGATGGTGATGATGTTCGTGGTCATGTCCACCAATGTGGATATGGTTGCCACTACTTTCTTCTTCATGATCATGATGGTGCTCATGATGATCGTGATCACATTCTTCATCTTCATCATGGTGATGGCCACAACATGGACAAGCTTCTTCATCTTCGTCATCGTGGTCGTGGTGATGATGGTGCTCATGATGATCGTGTTCGCATTCTTCATCTTCATCATGGTGATGACCACAACATGGACAAGTATCTTCGTCATCGCCGTCATGATCGTGGTGATGATGGTGCTCATGATGATCATGCTCGCATTCCTCATCTTCATCGTGATGGTGACCACAACATGGACAAACATCTTCCTCTTCTTCCTCTAAGTCTGCAGGGAAGCCATTAGTTGATCCTGTCATTGCATCAAATATTGCTTGACCAGATAATTCAGACCAAGGAGTAGTAATAATTCTTGCGTTAGGGTTTAGTTCACGAATGATAGCAACATCATCGTTTAATTTTGTTTCATCAACACTTTGTGTTCTAGATAAAATAACACAAGTTGCTGTAGCAATTTGATCATCGAAGAATTCTTTAAAGTTCTTATGATAAACTTTGCATCTAGCAGCATCGACTACAGTACTGTAACTATCAATTTCCATATTAGGAACAGTTTGTACAGCTTTTAAAATATCAGATAGTTTACCAACACCTGATGGTTCAATAATGATGTGGTCAGGATGATATTCATCAACAACTTTTTGTAAGGCTGCTTCAAAATCACCTTTTAATGTACAACAAATACAACCACTGTTGATTTCATTGATTTGAATGCCAGCTTCTTTTAAGAAACCACCATCAATACCAATTTCACCAAATTCATTTTCTACTAATACAACTTTTTGACCAGCGAAAACATCTTGAATTAATTTTTGAATTAATGTTGTTTTACCAGCACCTAAAAATCCAGATATAACATTTACTTTTGTCATAATATACCTTCTTTCTTAATGCGAGACTATTATACAACAAAAGTCAACAGTCTCTTGCCAAACAAAGTATACAATACGTCTAAGAAAATCAGTGCCTAAATGCTCAAAAATAGGTATAATGAGATTAACTGTTACAAAGATATAATTTATGGAGGATATACATGGGGTATAAAATAATCGACATTGATCCAGGATTGAAGCCATATGAAAGCGATATCAATCTAAGAATGGATTTGTATAAAAAAGAAAAAGAGAAACTATTACATGATGGTAAAAGTATTGTTGAATTTGCAAATGGTGCAGATTACTTTGGATTTCATCGTGTAGAAGGTGGTTGGGTCTATAGAGAGTGGGCTCCATCGGCAGATGAAATCTATCTCATTGGGGATATGAACAATTGGGAAAAGCATTCATTACCAATGAAAAAATTAGACAATGGAATCTTTGAACTATATATGGAAGGCGAAGATTACTTATATGATGGATGTAAAGTTAAAGCACTAGTAGTAAATGGTGAAGATGAGTTTGAAAGAATACCATTATATATTCATCGTGTTGTACAAGATCCTAAAACAATTGTTTGGTGTGGCGAAATTGTAGATGAAGAAAAATATGAATGGCATGATTCAGACTTTAAGATGCATTCTAATCCATTTATCTATGAATGTCATATTGGTATGGCTACAGAAGAAGAAAAGGTTGGAACATTCAATGAATTTACGGAGAATATTCTACCTAGAATCAAGAATTTAGGATACGATACAATTCAAATTATGGCGATTATGGAGCATCCATACTATGGTTCTTTTGGCTATCAAGTTTCCAATTTCTTTGCCGTATCCTCAAGATTTGGTAAACCTAATGAATTGAAGAAGTTAATCGATACAGCTCATAGTATGGGTATTGGTGTCCTTTTAGATGTGATTCACTCACATGCTGTTAGAAATACTGCTGAAGGTATCAATGAGTTTGATGGAACGGATTATCAATTCTTCCATGCGGGTGGTAAAGGAGATCATCCTGCTTGGGGAACAAAGTTATTTAACTATGGCAAAACGGAAGTCATCCACTTCTTATTATCTAATCTGAAATATTGGCAAGATGAATTCCATTTTGATGGTTTTAGATTTGATGGTGTAACAAGTATGCTATATCACGATCATGGACTAGGTGTTGCTTTTACAGATTATAGTAAGTATTTCTCTATGAATACAGATGTTGAAGCAATCACATATTTACAATTAGCTAATGAATTAGTTCATGAAAATAATCCTAACGCTATTACGATTGCTGAAGATATGTCAGGTATGCCTGGAATGTGCTTACCAATTGAGTATGGTGGTGTTGGTTTTGATTATCGCTTAACAATGGGTGTTCCAGACATGTGGATTAGATTACTCAAAACAACACGTGACGAAGATTGGAATATGCACTATATCTTCTACGAATTGTATGGAAGACGTCCTCAAGAAAAGTGTATTGGTTACGCAGAAAGTCATGACCAAGCTCTTGTTGGGGATAAAACAATTATGTTCTGGCTTTGTGATTCAGAAATGTATACACATATGTCAAAACTTACACCTAGCTTAGTAGTAGACCGTGGTATTGCTCTACATAAAATGATTCGTTTAATTACTTTATCCCTAGCAGGTGAAGGATATTTAAACTTTATGGGCAATGAATTTGGTCATCCAGAATGGATTGATTTCCCTCGTGAAGGAAACAATTGGAGCTATCACTATGCAAGAAGACAATGGCATTTAGCAGATGATCCACTTTTAAAGTATCAATACTTAGAGAAGTTTGATAAAGCCATGATTGCATTTGCTAAAGAAAATGAGCTATTTGCTTTCTCACCAATTAGTTTATTAATTGATGATGAAAAACATATCATCATCTATAGTCGAGGAGATGTATTATTTGTATTCAATTTCCATCCAACAAGTAGTGAAGAATCATATCTTGTTAGAACTTTATCGATTGGTAGTTACAAACCAGTTCTTTCTACAGATAATGAAGAATATGGTGGCTTTGGCCGTATAAATGAAGATGTTACATATCGTTCTGATAAACAAAATGATGGTAAATATGGCTTTAGAGTATACTTGCCAGCGCGTACTGCAATCTGCTTCAAGAAAAGATAAACTGTATTTTTATGGTATTTATGCTGTAAAATAGAAGACATGCAAAAAGAACAAGAGAAAATACCAAGAAAACTACAAGCAGAACGCATGAGAGAAAAGCTTCAAAATATCGTTTTTGAAATGGCTAAAACAAAAACGTTAGATGAAATTAAGATTAAAGATATCGCTAATGCGGCAAATATCTCTGTAGGAAATTTCTATCAATATTTTGAAAGTAAGGAAGCTGCTTTAATTTATAGCTATAAAACAAAAGATGATATTTGGGAAAGTTTGAATCTTGAACAGATTGAAGATCCTTTACAAAGAGTAGAAAGAATGGTTGTTGTCCATCTTTACTCAATGACCGAAAATAGTCTCTGTTTTGATACACAATTATATATTGCTCAATTAAAACAATATGAAGATTATTTCTTTACAAATGATCGTTATATACACCGTATGATGGAAGAAACGATAGCCGATGGGCAAAAGAAGGGTATATTTGTCACAAGATTGTCCAATAGAGATATTAGAATTCGTATTCTAAATTTCACAAGAGGTTTAGTGTATAACTATTGCATAGAGCATAAAGATAACAGAAAAGAATGGTTTGAATACGCTCTTGAAGCCCAAACAGAATATATTGGACTATTCGTTACAGACCCTTCTAAAGTAGATTTAAAGAAACATGTGAAAGAGGTTACAAAATAATCTCTTTTTTCATTTTAATCCCTTGACTTTGTGAAACGAATCACACATAATATGTTCAGTGAACATGTTCAGTGAACGAATTTAGGAGGAAATATGAAAAAATTAAGTGCGTTACTAGTAGCAGCAATGCTATTAGTAGGATGCTCATCAGGTAGTAGTGCATCATCTTCTACAGCCTCTGCTGCAAGTGGTGTATCTGGAACATTCGAAGGTTCTTCTACAGGAAGAAATGGATCAGTAGTAGTTGATGTTACATTAGAAGATGGCATGATTAAAGAAGTTGCTGTTAAAGAATCTAGTGAAACACAAAACATTGGTACTGTTGCTGAAGAAAAGATTGCTGATGCAATTGTACAAAACCAAAGCATTAAAGTTGATTCTGTATCTGGAGCAACTTTAACAAGTGCAGCTGTTAAAAATGCAGTTAAAGATGCATTAACAACAGCTGGTGTAAACGTAGATGATTATTCTACAGAAGTAAGTTATGATGAAAATCAAACTTATACATATGAAGCTGATGTTGTTATCGTTGGTGGTGGTGGAGCTGGTTTAGCTGCTGCTGCTTCTGCTGTACAAGCTGGTGCTGAATCTGTAATCGTTATTGAAAAAACAGACGTTCTTGGTGGTGATACTAACGTAAATGGTGGTATCTACAATACACCAGATGAAGATTTACAATCTAAGACAGAAATGACTGATGGTAATAAAGCTCTTATCGAAGCTGCTTTAGCTGAAGAACCAGTAAGTGATGAACACAAAGCTTTACAAGAAAAAGTAAAAGAAGATTATGATGCTTACTTAGCAAGTGGCGAAACAGGAATTTTCGACTCTGCTAACTGGTTTGCTTTACAAACATGGAATGGTGGCGATAAGGTTGCTAATCTAGAACTAGTTGAAAGCTTAGCTAACAATGCTTATGCAGGATTAGAATGGTTAGAAAGCATGGGTGCTACATTCAAAGATACTATTTCTCAAGGTCCTGGTTCATTATATCCTCGTACTCATGATACAGAAACAGGTCTTGGTGCTGAATTTATCAACACTTATGTAAATTACCTAAACAACAATTATGCTTCTCATTGGAATGTATATTATGGTGTAACAGCTGATGAAATCATTACTGATGATAATGGTGCAGCTAGTGCAATTCATGGTACAGATGCTCATAACAACGATTATACTTTCACAGCTAAGAAAGGTATCGTATTAGCTACTGGTGGTTTCGCTGGTAACGTTGAAATGAGAGTTAAATATGCTCAAGGTGAAAAATGGCCTGATTTAGGTTCTAATGTTGGTTGTACAGGTGTAGCTAGTGATACAGGTGATGGTATCGTAATGGCTGAAGCAATTGGTGCAAATCTAGTTGATATGGATCAAATCCAATTACTACATATGTGCTCTCCTACAAAAGGAACAACAGATGATAACAGTGCTAAAGATAAAGGCGTAGCTGAAATTATCTTCGTTAACCAAGAAGGTAACAGATTCACAGCAGAAGATGGTAGACGTGATGATATCTCTAAAGCAGTTCTAGAACAAACAGATGGTATCTTCTATGCAATCGAAAGCTGGGATGGTAATGGAGATGCTACTCTAGATGAATTAGTAACAAACAATGGTGTTTCTTACAGTGATGAAATTGCTCAAGGCAATATGTTCATTGGTGATACAATCGAAGAACTTGCTGAACAAATCGGTGTAGACGCTGACAACTTAAAAGCAGCTATCGAAGAATACAACAAGTGTGTTGATGAAGGTGCAACTACTGATGAATTTGGTAGAAAGACATTCACAAACAAACTAGAAAATGGACCATATATTGCTGTTCCTCGTAAACCAAGTGCTCACCATACAATGGGTGGTGTAGAAGTAAATGCTGATACACAAGTTATTAACACTGAAGGTAATGTAATCGAAGGCTTATATGCTGCAGGTGAAGTTACAGGTGGCATCCACGGTGGTAACCGTTTAGGTGGTAACGCAATTGTTGATACAGTTGTTAATGGTAAGATTGCTGGTGAACAAGCAGCTGCTTACGAACGTTAATCGCTAAATAATAAATAAGATTATAAACCTCAAGAGTGTAAAAGCTTTTGGGGTTTTATCTTTTTAGAACAAGAAAGTGTCTATTACACAGGAAGTAAAAATATTAGATTTTATTTACAATCACATCAATAATTTTATGTAAATTGAATGCTATTGCTTTCTATTTGATTCAAAATGATGTATAATTAATTCAAATAAAGGAAGGAGATGTACAAAATGAAAACAATCAGTATTAGATTGGAAGATTCGATTTATGACGAACTAGGTGTAATGCTTGACGCAATGGGACAGACGAAACAGACATTTTATGAAACTTTTACCAGAACGGCTTTAAGAGAAAGAAGTATTCCATTTATTATTAAGGCTCCACTTCCAAATACAACTGCAAATAATAATAGTAAGTTAGAAGCTTTTGCAAGGCTTGAAGCATCTAGAAAATCTGCTAAAGAAGCGATTGACTATGATGCTGAAAGAGAGGAAGCAATGAATGAAAAATATGGTAGTATTGATCGATACTAATATTCTCTTAAATTATATTACTAATCGTGATGATCCTTGTCTTGAACAGTCTGTGGAAATTGTGAAAAAGTGTGCGCTTGGTGAGTATACTGGATATATTGCTTTTCATACGCTTTCAACGCTTTGGTATGTGCTTAGAAAGAGAAGCGATAGTGTCCGCAGACAAAATTTAAAAGATATATGCGAAATTTTTACTGTTGCATCCGCATCTCAGGCAGAAATTCTTGACGCAATTGAAAATGATTCTTTTTTAGATTTTGAAGATTGTTTGCAAGACAAATGTGCAAAAGATGTTGATGCCGATTATATTATTACTTGCAACGTGCGAGATTTTTATAACTCTGAGGTTCAAGCAATAACACCAGATGAATTTTTGAAGATATGCATATAAATTAATTGAACATCTGCCAGAAAATGGTGGGTGTTTTTATATACGTATTTTTTGATGTAACAATATCACATTTAAGAAAATAATTTCATGATACATTGAAAAATATTGCATGTGTTCAAGAATGAGAGTAAATTTGAAGTACAGTTTAGGAGTGAGCCTATGGAGAGAATTTGGGAAAATATAGAACAAGATGCGTGTGGTATTGGAACAATTGTAAATATTGATGGTCATAAAGATTATCAAGTATTAGATGATGCTTTAAAGATTGTTGAACGTTTAGATCATCGTGCAGGAAGAGATGCTAGTGGTAAAGTTGGTGATGGTGTAGGAATATTAACACAAATATCACATCAATTCTTTGCAAAAGAATGTAAAAAAATTGGCATTATATTAAATAAGGAAAGAACATATGGAATTGGTATGTTTTTCTTGCCACAAGATACATTAGCTTGTACCTTTGCAAAAAGAATGTTTGAAGTCATTGCAAAAAAGAATGGTTTAGAAATATTAGGATGGAGAGAAGTACCAGTTCATCCTGAAATATTAGGGGATAAAGCAAAAGAATGTATGCCTTCCATCCAACAAGTTTTCATTAATAAACCAAAGAATTGCAATATTGGTATAGATTTTGATCGAAAGTTATATATTACACGTCGTGAATTTGAACAAGGAAGTGAAGATACTTATATTTGTTCTCTTTCATCACGCACGATTGTTTATAAAGGAATGTTTTTGGTGAATGAACTTAGAGCATTTTATGATGACTTAAGAGATCCTAGTTATGATACTGCTATAGCGATTGTGCATTCTCGTTTCTCTACAAATACAACTCCTAGTTGGCAAAGGGCTCATCCATATCGTTTTATTGCACATAATGGAGAAATTAATACTATTCGTGGAAATGTGGATAGAATGTTTGCTCGTGAAGAAACAATGTCTAGTGATTTATTAAAAGAAGATTTAGATAAAATCTATCCTGTAGTGAATACTAAAGGTTCTGACTCTGCGATGGTTGATAATACACTAGAATTCTTATATTACAGTGGTATGGATTTACCTTTAGCAATGATGTTAATGATTCCTGAACCTTTTAAACATAATCAAGCAATGGAAACTAGTCGTAAAGATTTTTATCATTACTATGCAACAATGATGGAACCTTGGGATGGACCGGCTGCGATGATTTTCTCTGATGGTGATGTTGTTGGGGCAACATTAGACCGTAATGGTTTAAGACCATCTAGATATTATGTGACAGATGATGGACGTTTAATTTTATCAAGTGAAATTGGTGTATTAGATATTGATAGTGAACACGTTGTAAAGAAATCACGCTTGATGCCTGGGAAAATGTTACTTGTTGATACGCGAAAAAAATGCATATTAAGTGATGAGGAAGTAAAACGTAAATATACAGATGCTAAGCCATATGGTGAATGGTTAGATATGAATCTTCTACATTTATCTGATATCAAGATTCCTAATAAAAAGGTACATGAATACTCGCAAACAGAACGAGATAAATTGTATAAAGTATTTGGATATACATATGAAGATGTTAAAAACGGTATCTTGCCAATGGCTGCGAGTGGTATAGAGCCTACATCTAGTATGGGTAGAGATATTCCATTAGCTGTATTAAATGATAAACCTAGTTCGTTATTTGACTATTTCCATCAACAATTTGCTCAAGTAACAAACCCACCAATTGATTCTATTCGTGAAAAGGTTGTTACAGATACAACGGTATATATTGGGTCAGATGGTAATTTATTAAAAGATGCAGCAGAGAATTGTAAAGTATTAGAAGTAAATAATCCTATTCTAACAAGTTTAGATTTAATGAAGATTAGAACACTTAAAAAAGATGGTTTACGTACAGAAGATATTTCTATGCTTTACTACAAACATACTTCATTAAAGAAAGCGATTAGTGCATTATGTGTAGCATGTGATAGAGCATATAATAATGGATCAAATATTTTAATTCTTACGGATAGAGGAATTGATGAAAACCATGTAGCTATACCATGTTTACTTGCGGTTAGTGCAGTAGAAACACATTTAGTAAATACTAAGAAAAGAACAAAAGTATCTTTGATTGTAGAAACAGGTGAAGCAAGAGATGTTCATAGTTGTGCAACATTACTTGGTTTTGGTGCTCGAGCAATTAATCCTTATTTAGCCCAAGATTGTGTTGTAGAACTCATTGAAAAAGGAATGCTAAACAAAGATTATCATTCTGCTATAGATGATTATAATGAAGCGTTATTATCGGGTATTGTTAAAACAGCAGCCAAAATGGGTATATCTTGTTTACAATCTTATCAATCATCAAAAATCTTTGAAGCCATCGGATTAGATAAAGATTTTGTGCAAAATTATTTCCCGGGAATTTCGTGGAAAGTAGGAGGATGTACAATTGATACGATTGAAGAGCTTGTGATTAAGAATCATGATAAATCATTTGATTCATTAGGACTGGGTGTAGATACAACATTAGATTCAACAGGATATCATGCATTAAGAAGTAATGATCAAGCGAATGAACACTTATATTCTCCAGATGTAATTGTCGCTTTACAAAAAGCAGTAAGAGACGGTAGCTATGAAGAATTCAAAGAATATACATCTTTATTGCATCAAAAAAGACCTCATTTCTTACGTGATGAATTAGAATTTGATCCTCAAAGTTCTCCTATTCCATTAGAAGAAGTAGAACCGGTAGAAAGCATCGTAAAACGTTTTAAGACAGGCGCAATGTCTTATGGTTCTATTTCTAAAGAAGCACATGAAACAATGGCAATTGCGATGAATACGCTTGGTGGTAAGAGTAATACTGGAGAAGGTGGCGAAGATGCTTCAAGATTTAATACAATTAAGAATTCAGCAATCAAGCAAGTAGCATCGGGTCGTTTTGGCGTAACATCTGCTTATTTAAATAGTGCAAAAGAAATACAAATCAAGATGGCACAAGGGGCAAAACCTGGAGAAGGTGGTCATTTACCAGGAGTAAAAGTTTATCCATGGGTTGCGAAAACTAGATTTTCTACACCAGGGGTATCACTAATTTCTCCACCACCACATCATGATATATATTCGATAGAAGATTTAGCACAATTAATCTATGACTTAAAAAATGCAAATCATCAAGCACGTATTTCTGTGAAATTAGTTTCTGAAGCAGGAGTAGGAACAGTCGCTTCAGGTGTTGCGAAAGCAGGGGCACAAGTTATCTTAATTTCAGGATTTGATGGTGGAACAGGAGCTGCACCAGGATCATCTATCCACCATGCTGGTGTTCCATTAGAACTTGGTATTAGTGAAGCTCAACAAGCATTAATTGAAAATGGTTTAAGAGAAAAAGTAATCATTGAAACTGATGGTAAGCTAATGAGTGGTAGAGATATTGCGATAGCCGCATTACTTGGTGCTGAAGAGTTTGGCTTTGCGACAGGACCATTAATTTCTATGGGATGCATGATGATGAGAGTATGTTCAAAGGATACTTGCCCATTTGGTATAGCAACGCAAAATGAAGAATTACGTAAGAGATTCAAAGGTAAACCAGAACATGTGATGAATTTCATGAAATTTATGGCTGAAGAGTTACGTGAAATTATGGCCGAACTGGGTTTCCATACTGTTGATGAAATGGTTGGTAGAAATGATTATCTAAAAGTTAAAGATAATAGTCATATTCATTTATCAAGACTTGTTCATACAGATGTTGCTCAAGCTAAATATAGACATCATATCGCTAATGAATCATTTGACTTCCATTTAGATCAAACGATTGATGAAAAGGAATTACTCCCTAACTTTAAACCATATATTGAAAAGAAAAAGCCATTTAAATACGCCATTCATGTATCAAGCGTAAATCGAACAACAGGTACATTACTTGGCTCATATATTACGGAAAAATGTGGTGATACATTAAAAGAAGATACTTATGTGATTGAGTGTACTGGTGGAGGAGGTCAATCCTTTGGTGCATTTATTCCTAAAGGTATGTCTTTATATCTAGAGGGAGATGCAAACGACCACGTTGGTAAAGGATTATCAGGTGGTAAGATTGTTGTAACTCCAAGTAAGCATTCTAAGTTCAATCCAAGTGAAAATATCATTGTAGGTAATGTTGCTTTATATGGAGCAACTAGTGGTAAAGCATACTTTGAAGGTATTGCAGGAGAAAGATTCTGTGTACGTAATTCAGGTGCTACAGCAGTTGTAGAAGGTTGTGGCGACCATGGTCTAGAATATATGACAGGTGGAAAAGTTGTTATTTTAGGTGATGTAGGTAAAAACTTTGCGGCAGGTATGTCAGGTGGTATTGCCTATGTATATGATCAAAATCATAACTTGTATAAGAAACTCAATAAATCACTTGTATCATTACAAGAAGTAACAGATAAGTATGATAAACAACAACTAAAAGAACTAATACAAGATTACTATGATGAAACGCATAGTAATAAAGCAAAAGAAATATTAGAACACTTTGATGAAGCAACTAGCTCATTTAAGAAAATTGTACCAAATGACTATGCAAAGATGTTAGGTTTCATTTCTCACTTTGAGGAACAAGGCTTAGACCATGAAAAAAGTGAATTTGAAGCATTCCAGTTAATGAAGAAAGGAGCGTAATATGGGAAAAATAGATGGATTTTTACTTTATGATCGAAAAGATAATGGTGTAGTTTCACCATTAGAACGTATTACGAACTTTAATGAATTTCATTACCCAATTCAAGAAGAGGAAAGAAAAAAACAAGGTGCACGATGCATGGATTGTGGCGTACCTTATTGTCAATCGGCACTCAAATTAAAAGGAATGGTAACAGGATGTCCACTACATAACTTGATTCCAGAATGGAATGATGAAGTATATAAGGGTAATCCAAATCACGCTTTAGCAAGACTATTAAAGATGAGTTCCTTTCCTGAGTTTACATCAAGAGTTTGTCCTGCACTATGTGAAAAAGCTTGCTTAAATGGTTTAGATGGTAATCCCGTAACAGTTAGAGATAATGAGTATTACATTATTGAACATGCTTTTGCGCAAGGATTAATGAAACCTGCATCGATTAGTGTACGTTCAAATAAAAAAGTAGCAGTAATTGGTGGGGGACCTAGTGGACTTGCTGTAGCAGATCGATTAAATAAACGTGGTCATTTAGTTGAAGTATTTGAACGAGAAGACCGTATTGGTGGATTACTTATGTATGGTATTCCAAATATGAAACTAGATAAGTCTGTTATTAAACGTAGACAAAAGCTAATGGAAGAAGAAGGTGTAATATTCCATACAGGAGTAGATGTTGGTAAAAATAAAAAGATAAATAGCTTACTGAAAGACTTTGACGCGATTGTTTTAGCGTGTGGTGCAAAACAAGCAAGAAGCTTAAATCTAGAAAATATTCAGCAAACTGAAGGTATATATTATGCTGTAGATTTCTTAACTTCTACAACAAAAAGCTTATTAGACCATCAGTTAAAAGAAGGAACATTTATATCAGCTAAAGATAAGAATGTTGTTGTCGTTGGTGGTGGGGATACAGGAAATGATTGCGTTGGAACTTGTATAAGACATGGTTGTAAGTCAATTGTACAACTCGAAATGATGCCTGCTGCTCCACTTCAAAGAACGAGTGATAATCCTTGGCCAGAGTGGCCTAAAGTCTTAAAGACAGATTATGGGCAAGAAGAAGCGATTGCTGTATTTGGTAAAGATCCTCGTATCTTTCAAACCACTGTTAAACGATTAATTTCGAAAGAAGGAACACTAAAAGAAATAGAAATTGTTCAAACAAAGTTTGAAAATGGAAGGCTAGTTGAAGTGTCAGGTACAGAACAAATTATTCCTTGTGATTTATTAATCATTGCGGCAGGATTTACAGGATGTGAGTCATATGTGACAGAAGCATTTAAAGTAGAAACTACACAAAGAAATGTCGTTAAAACTAGTGCTAACAGTTATCAAACAAGTGTTGAAAAGATATTTACTTGTGGAGATATGCATAGAGGTCAATCATTAGTTGTTTGGGCAATTGATGAAGGAAGAAGATGTGCTAAAGAAGTAGATCAATATCTCATGGGATACACAAATCTAGAATAATTGAATATATGAAAATAACCATAAGCTTGAAAGTAGCCTATGGTTATTTTTGTTATTTTGTGATTACTGCTTTAAACCAATTGATATATTCTTTAGCAATTGTTTCTGGTTCATCATGGTGTAAGTAATGTGAAGCATTCATGACTTCTACTTTAGAATCAGGATGACTAGACATGCTTTGATGTAATGCAATCCATTTACCAAGTGGCGCAGAAAACTTTGTTAGTAGTTTATCTGTTTCAGAAGAAACAAATGAATATACAGGGATAGAACTAGGATATTTCTTTCCTTGCATACTTCTAAGATTAGGATCTAATTCTTCTAGTTCTTCTTGCATGTTTTTGCTAAAACCATTTTCTAATGTGCATTTAAAATATGCATCTTTATCTTGTTCGGTAAATAAGTAACCATTTACTTTAGGTGTTAATTTATTTGTTTTATGTAATAAACGGGATAAACCTAATTTATTCATTCCCTTTAAAACATGTCCTGATACTTTTTCTAATATTGTAGAACTTGTATAGTCTGTTAGTTCGGCAGGAGTAGTATCTAGACATAAACATGTTTCTACTTCTTCTGGGTATTTAATGGCTAAAGCCATACCAACAATACCACCTGCTGAATGCATGCAAATAGAATACTTAGAATATCCAAGTGCTTTCATCGCTTGATGCAACTCTTCACTTAAGTTTTCTACAGAACGTGTATGATTTGTAGGAGAACTAGCACCATATCCAAATGGTTCAATTGTTACAACTGTAAAATATTCACTTAAGTATTTCGCTAATGCTTTATAAGATAGGATAGGTGAAGTTTCACAAGCTCCAGGATATAAAGCAATTACGTGCTCTCCATTACCAATGATTTCTGTAGAAAGATATTTACCAAATACTCTTACTTTCTGACCATAAGCTTCTAATGGTTTATCTTTTTTTCTTAATGTCTTTTCTAAAGTGATACTAGCTAAAGTAGTTAATCCTACCGCAAAGAATAGATTTCTTTTTTTCATTGTTCCTCCTCATTATTTAAATGATTGTTTTAACATACTTAATACTTCTGGTTTTAATGATTCTATTGTATCGGGAAATTGGTCAATAATCGAAGAATAAGAGATAGAGCATAACATTGATATTAAAGCATATAAACGAACTAATATTTGATGCTCAGTAAGTGATACTTGTGAAGCATATTCTTCAATATCGTGACGAATAGAAGATAAAGTTTCATCTGAAGTTAAAAGAAATTCTTCTTCGGAAATAGGCCAAATAAAGTCTTTCTTCATCACAACTAACATATCTTTATCATTTTGGAATAAATCCAATAAAAATTCAGCCATGATAACAACTTTTTCTTCGAATTGTATTTGGAGATCTTTAACTTGTTCATATGTTGTCTTTAAGATGTTTAGAGAAATACGCTTAGTTAAAGTACGAAGAATATCTTCCTTGTCTGTAAAATACAAATAGAAAGTTCCTTTTGCAATACTTGCTTCAGCACATATTTCCGCAATCGTTGTAGAAGATACGCCTTTTTCTGTAAACAAAGAATAAGCCGCATCTAATAGACGATTTCTTTTATCTTCTTTTTTTCTCGCGATTAATCCTGCCATAGTTTTATTGTACGAAAAAATGAGTACATGAAAAGATTTTTTCTATACAATTTCAATAAAATGACTAAAAGTCAATTTTTCTCTTTTAAAATTACAGTTAGGCTCCTATAATTGTTAACGGAAATAACCATGAATATGGGAGGGATTATGAAGAAATTTGCACACTTTGTAGTTAAATTTCATAAAATGATTCTGATTTTATCAGTTATATTGTTGATTCCATCAGCTATTGGTGCAGTCGCAACCAGAATCAATTATGATATTTTGACATATCTACCAAGTGAATTAGATTCTATGGTCGGTGAGCAATACTTGGAAAAAGATTTCAATCTAGCAAGTAGTGCTATGGTAACGGTAGAAAATATGCCGACCGCTCAATTATTAGATTTAAAAGAAAGAATATCAAATGTAGAGGGTGTATCTGAAGCATTCTGGTTATCGGATGTATTAGATGTAACAGTATCGAATACGATGTTACCAGATGAGATTTACAACTTCATGTTTAGTTCAGATAAAGACGCAACAATGATGATTGTTCGTTTCTCTGATACAGCTGCTTCAGAAAGTACAATGAATGCAATTGCTAAAATCAAAAAGATTTGTGCAAATGAAGCATACATTGGTGGTATGTCAATTATCTTACAAGATACAAAAGCATTAGTTGACCAAGAACTACCTATTTATATTGTGATTGCAGTAGCTGCATGTATTGTTGTTTTATGGTTAGGTTTAAAATCAAATATCTTACCATTCTTATTTATGATTGGACTTGTATTCCCAATCTTATATAACTTTGGATCAAATATTATATTTGGACAGATTTCTTATATTACTGAAGCATTAGCTACTGTATTACAGTTAGGTGTAACGATGGACTATTCCATCTTCTTAGTCAATAGATGGCGCGAAGAAAGAAAACTGGTTGATAACGATTTTGATGCGATGGAAAATGCCATTGTGAATACTGGTGTATCTATCTCAGCTTCTTCGTTAACTACTGTCGCTGGATTTTTAGCACTATGCTTTATGCGCTTAACATTAGGTAAAGATATTGGTTTAGTTATGGCAAAAGGTGTTGTACTTGGTGTATTAAGTACAATTACCGTTCTTCCAGCATTAATTCTTGTCTTTAGAGATAAGATCTGGAAGTGGGAACATAAACCACTTATTCCTAAGTTAAAAGGTGCTAGTGAATTTGTTACAAAGCATCATAAGGCAGTTCCTATTGTCTTCTTATGTATCTTAGCTATCTTTGGTTTAGCTTATCCTAAAGTTGAACAATATTACACATTAACTGATTCTTTACCAGATACAATGACGGGTAAAATTGGTAATGAAAAACTAAAAGAAGACTTTAATATGACATCATCTTACTTTGTTATTGTTCGAGATGATTTATTAGATGATGATGTAAAACAAATGAGTAAAGAAATTGAAAACTTAGATAACATTACATCTTGTCTATCTGTAGAACAATTTGTTGGTGCATCAATTCCATCAACAATCTTACCTGAAATGGTAAATGATACATTTATTTCTAATGGACATGAACTAATTATGGTTAACTCCAAATTAAAAGCAGGAACAGATGAAATTAATGCTCAAATTGAAGAATTAACACAAATCGTTCATAAATATGATTCTACTGGCGTTGTTACTGGGGAAGCACCAATGACAAAAGACTTAATTGAAATTGCTAATGTTGACTTCAATAACGTTAACTGGATTTCTATCTTATTCGTATTTGCAATTATTGCGATTAGTTTCAAGAGTTTATTCTTACCAGTATTACTTGTTGCGGCAATTGAATCTGCAATTGTTATCAATATGGCAATTCCATATTTTACTGGTACAACACTTCCATTTATTGCAAGTATTGTTATTGGAACAATTCAATTAGGAGCGACAGTTGACTATGCAATCTTAATGACAACACGTTTTAAAGAAGAATTAGAGAATGGAAACAATAAGATTGAAGCAGCTAAGATTGCTGTATATCAATGTTCACAATCTATCCTAACTTCTGGATTAACATTCTTTGGAGCTACGGTAGGTGTTTCCTTAATATCACAAATGGAATTACTACAAAGTATATGTTTATTAATCGCAAGAGGAGCAATTATCTCTATGATTGTCATTATCTTTGTACTTCCATGTTTCTTAATTCTATTTGAATCACTCATTCGTCATACAACAATTGGTTGGCCAAAGCCACATAAGGAAGGGGAATAATCCATATGAATAAAGCAAAAATAATTACTTCCGCATTACTTGCAACAGTGTTAGTAGCAGGACAAGCATTACCTCTAAAAGCTGAAGGTGATGATGCATCAGAAGTAACAAAAGATGAAAGCGTATATACAGTATTAAATGCCGATGGATCAATTAAACAAATCACTGTATCAGATTCATTACATTCTAGTTCTGGATTTAAAAACTATAAAGATACATCTACATTAACAGATGTAGAAAACTTAAAGAGTACAGATCCTGTTAATTCTACTAATGGTGGATATATCTGGAATAGTGAAGCTACAGATATTTACTACCAAGGTACTTCAACAAAAGAACTACCATTAAAAGTAAAGATTATTTATACATTAAATAATAAAGAATATAATCCTGAAGATATCGTAGGTAAGTCAGGACACGTAACAATTAAGATTTCTGTTACAAACTCTAGCAAACAAATCTATACTGTAGGAAATAAAAACTATGAATTAGTTACTCCATTTATTACGGGACTAGGCGCAATGCTTGATGATGATAACTTTACAAATGTAACAGTAGACCATGGAACAGTTGATTCTGATTCATCTCATTCCATCATCGCTGGTGTTCTTATCCCAGGTTTAAAGTCTGGTTTAAAACAAGTATTAGACTATGACACAATGAGTAAGTTAGAAGATTACCTATTTGATGATATTACTATTGAAGCAGATACAACTAGCTTTGAATCACCAACATTAATGATTGCGGCTGCTACTTCAACAGATGATTTAAAAGAAGATTTTACAGATACAGATTTTACAAGTATCTTTGATCAATTAGATGAATTAAAAGATGCGACTAATAAGTTAATTGATGGTGCATCAACACTCGCAGATGGTGCTGCAACACTAGCAGATGGAGCTAACAAATTAAATGATGGTGCTTCTTCACTACTATCTGGTGTAGATACATTAAAAGATGGTACTAAGACTTTATATGATGGAACAAATAGTGCAACTAGTGGAGCTTCTAAATTAAAAACTGGTTTAGGGCAATTAGTTGATAACAATGAATCACTTGTTAGTGGTGCAAATCAAATCGCTGATGCAATTCTACAAACAGCAAATACACAACTTGCAGCAAATCCACTAATTAAAGATGATCCAAAGTATACAGAATTAACATGGACAAATTACGCTGACCAATTAGCATATTACTATGGCATTACAGATACAATGCGTGCTGCTGCATTACAGGAAATTAAAGATACATTAAAAGAAAAAGGATTTACTATTTCAGATGAAAATCTAAATATGGTTCTATATATGGCAGCAAAAGCAGGACGTTCTGATTTAGAAAAATTTATGACTGAAAATGTAGGGAACTTAACTACAGCAGCAAATGTTCAACAAGCAAAAGTTGATGCGGCTAGTATAGCAACAGGAGATTTTAGCCACGTAAATAGAGCTTTAAATCTTGGTGTATATGAAAGTGTAATTGGAACAATTAAAAGTACTGTTTATACTGCAACAAAAGAATCAACTTCACCTATTATTTTGACGGATAGACAAGCTGAGCAAATCTTTGTGTTAGCAGTAGGTATGGATGGTAAGAATATTGAAAAGTTAAAACCTGAAGAATTGGATTCTTACGTTGTCTCAGCGCTAAAAAATATTTCAAGTGAAACTCCTGCAGTAGGAATTGATGGAAGTATTAATATTGATGAAAGTACTTCTGTACAAATGAGTACACTAGTATCTGCTGTTAGAAAAACAAAAGGTGATGCTACTGTATATGCGGCATTAAGTGCAATATTAAAAGCTGAACCATATAGTTTAGACAATGATACAATTGCTGTATTACTAACTGAAGGTTCTGAACAACACGCAACTGACACAACTCTAGCAACAATGATTGCAAATGTGCAAAAAGATGTAGCAATTGCTACTGATATCGCAACTAACTTGGAAGCTTCTAAAACAGAAGAAGGACAACAAATTGTTAAAGGTTACTTAAATGCTCTTGTTCAAACTGAAAGTAGTGAATCAATCGCAACACTTAAAGCATTAAGTACACAACTACAATCTGTTGCTACATTTAGACAAGGTGTAAAAGATTATACAACTGGTGTAGCATCTGCTTATGATGGTTCTAAATCATTACTTGATGGTATGAATCAATTATCTAGTGGTGCTAAGAAATTAAATGATGGTGCTGCTACATTATCACAAGGTGCTTCTTCACTAAAAGATGGCACACAATCATTAACTGAAGGTGCTAATAAATTATCTGATGGTGCTAAAACACTATATGATGGTTTAGTAGAATACAATGATGAAGGTATTTCTAAGTTAACTGATGATTCACGTATTTCTAGCTTAGAAGATGCTAGTAACTTACTAAATGCTGTAAAAGAACAAGGTTCTTCTTATAACAACTATTCTGGTATTTCTGAAGGTACAGATGGTAGTGTTAAGTTTGTATTCAAAGTAGAAGGTGTTAAAAATACAGCTGCTTCTACTACAACAGAAGAAACAACAAAAACTAAGACAAGCTTCTGGGATAGAATTGTAAATCTATTTGATTTCTTATCATTATTCTCAAAGTAAAATGATTCGTTTTGGTACTCATGTGTCATTAGATGTGTGAGTACTTTTTATATGCTTTGGTGCTAATGCGATAAACAAATTAGCATGAAGTGATAATTCATGAAACTTTCAATTTTTATCCATTGTATTATCGATTTCTTGGATGTAAAACAGATGTATAAAAGGAGAATAGCTATTATGGCAAAAGATTATATAGAAAGTAAATATGTTACAGTAGCACCTAATGTAGAGCTACATATATTAGAAAAAGGGGAAGGAAAACCACTTATCTTTATTCCGGGTTTAACTTTTGCTGGAGAAATATTTAAAGCACAACTTGAATATTTTTCTTCTAAGTATCGTGTAATTGCGATAGATCCTAGAGGTCAAGGTAATTCAACTAAGACAGTAGATGGTAATGATTATTTAACGCATGGAAAAGATGTAGCTGGATTAATTGAAGCTTTAGATTTAAAAGATATTGTAATGGTAGGTTGGAGTACAGGTAATCTAGATACATGGAGCTATGTACAACAATTTGGTAAAGATAAATTACGTGGTGTAGTTACAATTGATATGTCACCATTACCTTTATCACCTGATCCTACTTGGTGGACAGAAGGAACAATCGAAGAATTATCGACAGTTGCAACTCAAGTGTTAACTTCTTCAGAAGGATGCAGAAATTTCTTTAGTGAATACGCAACTGGTGTAATGATTGAACATGAAATGAAACCAGAAGAATTAGAATATTTACTAGACATTTCTGGTAGAACACCTTATTGGATTTGTAGACAATTATTCTGTGACGCTGTATTCTCCAATTATTTAGATACAGCAAAAGATGTAGGCGCAACAATGCCAAGTCTAATGTTTATTGCAAAACATTGGCAAGATGTTGCTAAACCATTTGTTGAAACAAATCTAAAAGGATATCAAACACATGTTATGGGTGGACATCTAATGTTCTATGAATATCCTGAAGAATGGAATCGTGTTTTTGAAGAATTCTTAAATAATTTATAATAGATAAAAATAAGAATAAAGCCGCTGTTAGAATTATACTTAAGCGGCTTTATTAATTAATTATGTGATTGTACTAGAAAATCCAAAGGTCTTCTTCTTTACAACTTGCTAGCATTTCTTCGACAGTGACTCCATATCTTTCTACTTTCAAAAGTTCCTCTACTGTTTTTACTTCAGTTGTTTCTTTGTAAAACTCACAAAATGAAATCCAATCTTCACCATCAATTTCTAGATAAATTATTGAAAATCGTTTTCCATTATAAACAAATTCAATTTCATCACCTTGTCTAACATATAGTTCTAATTCTTCTCGATTCATTTTCTTATTTTCACTCCTTTATCTCTGTTTACTATATTTCCAATTATTGTAATACTGTGTTGATGTGGAACGATTGAATGTTGTTTAGAATTGCCATGGTTTGTATAGTCAATATCTAAATATGCATTGCCATTACCATCATAATATCTTTCTGAAATTAAGTCTTCTTTTTCATTATTTTTTTATTTCAACAGTGTCTCGAAATACTCTTTCATGCTAATATTATAATTGAAATTAGCATGAAAGGATAATTTACATGAATCAAAAGGAACAAATCGAATATTTGATTAAACAAAATAATGGGGTAATTTGTACTTCGCAAATCACGGATGTTGGAATTCAAAAAAAGATATTGTATCAATATGTTAAAGAAAATCATATGGAAAAAATATCTCATGGCATTTATGCTAATTCAGATGCTTGGATAGATGGAATGTACTTGATTCATTTGCAATATAAACAAGCAGTTTTTTCTCATGAAACAGCACTTTATTTTCATGATTTGACGGATAGAGAACCAGTAAAATATGAAATTACATTAAGAACAGGATATAATCCATCTAATTTAACTTCTTCAGGAATTAAAGTTTATACAGTGAAAATAGATATTCAAAAAGAAGGAATTGTTATGATGAATACTTCTTATGGGAATAAAGTTCCTGTATATAATCTTGAAAGAACGATATGCGATGTAATACGAAATAGAAATAATATGGATGCGGACATATATCAAAATGCTTTAAAACAATATGCTAAACGTAAAGACAAAAATTTAAGACTTTTGATGAAATATGCAAAAGAATTTCATGTAGATAAAATTCTAAAGCAATATTTAGAGGTACTTTTATGATTAAAACATCAGCGCAATTAAAAGACTTAATTCGAAATTTAGTAAAGAAAAATAATGCGGATTCTCAAATATTGGTGCGCAGATCTAATTGAAGAAAATGAAAAGTAATAAGCATGTATAACAGCGTGCTTTTTATATGCGTACGTAAAGGAATAAAAAAAGATCCAACTCAATCGAGTTGGATCAAAGGATGAATTAATGCTTGAATAAGTTTGTAATTCTTTGGAGTAGTGTAGTTGTAGTTTCACTATCTTCTGTTGTATCAGTTGTAGTTGTCTCTTTTGCTTTCTTTACTTCATCTGTTTTTATGATGAATTTTACACTTGTCTTCATTGAATCACTTGCTCCAGCGTAGTTAGAATATTCTACAGATTGATCAAGTGTTTCATTAGCTATATCAATTACATCATTTAGATCATTGATTGCATCATTTACTTCTGTACTTAGTTTATCAATACCTTCATCTGAGAATTCTTGTACACCATCATTTAACTTACCAGTTTGTTCAGCTAATTCTTGTGTAGCATCTTTGAATTGGCTAATAGCACTTGTTACATCATCACTAGAAGAGCTTAATGTATTTAAACCACTTTGCATTGATTTTGTACCTTCATATAGTGAGTTACTACCAGCAATTAATTTATCTAGACCTGGAGTAGCACTTTGTAATGCTGTACCTAAGCTACTTACTTTACTTAAATCAATCTTACTTGCTTCACTAATTAAGCTATTTACGCTTGCTGTCATCGTATTGCATAACTCAATAGCAGCATCTAATTGACCTTGCATAGCACTTAATTCATCATTTAGAGAAGTTTGTGTTTGTGTCGCAACATTATTAACAATTACTTTTGATGCTTCATATGCAGCACCTGCTACAGTATTTTGTGTTTCATCAGAAGTTAATGCACCACTTAATTGATTCTTAACGGCTGTTTTTACAGTATCTGTAATACCAGAAGTTTTAGAACCAATTAATGAGCCTAAACCTGAAACAATAGCTTCAGAATTTACACTTGGTGTTACGGAAATACTACCTGTTAACGCGGCAATTTCATTAGCTGTTTCAGTATCAACATTAGCTAAGCAAGATTCATCTTCACCGCAAGCAGCTGTTTTAGCAGCTTTAACATCAGCTGTAATTGTAGCTAATGCTTCTGAACTATAGGAAACTTCTGCAGATACATTACTACTAATTGTGGAAGCGATAGCAGCTTTATCTTCATCAGTTAAATTAATCGTTATACCTAAATCTGCATTATCTACTGCTGCACATAGGTTTTGTGCAATGGCAGCTAGGACAGGGGAAGCAAATTGATTCTTTAATAATGCTGTTGTATTTGCTGCATTTTCATCTGTTGTATATGTTGCGTAAATACCACTAGATAGATTTGCTAATTGTGTTTTAGCATCTTCTAATTGAGATTTCATGCTTTCTAAAGTTTTTACAGTTTCAGGAAGAGAAGAAACTGTAGTACTAGCAGAAGTTAATAAGCTACCAATTTCTGTCATATCTAATTCACCAAGTTGACTAGTTAATGAAGTCATTAATGTTTTCATTTGGCTAATACCATCACTAATTTGTTTAGCACCATCAACGATATCACCTTGGCTATCTGTTGCTGTATTTAGACCATCTTGGAACTTAGCATATGCTGTTTGAAATTCACCCATCTTATCATTTAGTTCAATGTTTGCATCGTGTAGTTGAATTGTTCCATCTAAGATTTCAGCAGTTGCGTCTTTTAATGAGTTAATACCATCTGTAACTTTATCTAAATCGCTTGTACTTAAATCATCATGATCTACTTCTACAACAGAAGTACTAGCCATTATGATTGAAGGCATTTCAAAGTCAGTAACATTTGCTTTGATGACAAATTCATCTTTTAAACTATCTTTGATATCTTCTAAAGCATCGATATCTGATTCAGCTAACATTTGACTTGCACCAGATACTGTAGCGAAACATACAATTTGATTTTTAGATTCATTGATGATTGTTGCGTCTTCTGCATCAATATCTTTAAATGTTTCTGTCTTTAAATCAGTGACAATAGCGACAGGAAATAAGCTAGAGATATATCTTGTTTTACCATTAATAACCTTTGTTGTTTCCTCGTTATTGATAATTTTGATATGTACTTCTAAGGCACCAGATTCACCTAAGATATCTTCAGGTTGTACAGATTGACCATTGAACAAATATGTTACTTGCATAGATAATGGTAATTCTTTATTTGTAGTACCTTGGTAATAGATATCATCTGATGAACTATTCCATACAAGACTTGAACCATTTTGTTCAATTGCTTCATCACCTTTGATGTTTGTAATATCACTTAAGATACTTTCATCTTGAATATTGTTGAAACCACCTTCGTGATGTAACCATTCAGAAACAGTGGAACTTTTTAAAGAACCATCTGAAGTTAAGAATGCATATACTGTTTCATCTTTTTCTACTGTATCTGTATCTTCTTCCTCTGCTTTAATTAATTGTGAAGAAGATAATGTCATTAATAATGCTAAAGAACTAGCTGTAATTTTCTTGATATTCATATAATCATATCCTCCTATTAATTTGTTGTTCCTTTAAATCCAGCACTTGTTTTTTCGATGATTGGTCCAAATAACATTAGTAGTGCAGGGAATATAAATAAGATTACACATACTGAAATGATTGAACCTCTAGCAAGCATTGAACAAATTGATTTAATTAAGTCAATCTTACTAACAAATACCACACCGATTGTTGCCGCAAAGAAACATAGACCACTAGTGATAATAGAACTTGCACAATTTGCTACAGTGTTAATGACTGCTTGTTTGCGTGGTTGATGGAATATTGTTCTTTCTTCTTTGTAACGAGATGTCATTAATATCGAATAGTCGATTGTTGCACCTAATTGAATGGTTCCAATTACGATTGATGATATAAATGGAATGGCTTGATTTGTAAAATATGGAATACCCATATTAATAAATATAGCAAGCTCAATTGCACTAACTAAGACTAGTGGAATTGTTAATGACTTAAATACAAAGGCAATGATAATAAATACTGCAATAATTGATACATAGTTAACAATATTGAAGTCATGATCTGCTACGGTAACTAAGTCTTTGTCTAGTGCGCCTTCGCCTGTAACATAAGCTGTAGGATCAATTTCATGTATTGCATTAGTTAATGTTTCACATTGTTCATTTTGTTTATCTGTAGCTGGTTCATATTCGCTATTCGCCAAGATCATCTTGTAATTACCACCTTCGAAGAAGCTTGTTACATCACTTGGTAAGAAATCACTTGGAATACCACTACCAATAAATTCATCTAAACTAGCGACAGAAACAATGCCATCAGTATTTTTGATCGTATCTAATACTTTATCCATTTCTTGGCTAGATAAGTCTTTATTTACTAGGATAAAGTTTGTTGTAGGCATATTGAATTCTTCTTTTAGAACACTTGTACCAACATTACTTGCCATATCACTTGGTAAAGCTTTTAGTAAGTTGTAATAAACAGGTGTTTGTTTTTGTGCTAAGTAACAAGGTACAGCAAGTACTACAGCTAATACTAAGAATGCTTTGTAGTGATTTACTGTAAACTTAGCAAATGGCTTAAAGTTAGGGAATATTGTCTTATGTTGATATTTATGTAATGGTTTATCAAATGTAAGAATTAATGCAGGTAAGATAATAACTGCACATAATACACCAAGCACAACACCTTTAGACATAACAATACCAAGGTTTTTGCCTAAGCTTAGATCCATGGTAATCATTGCCATAAATCCTGCAATTGTTGTTAAGGAACTACCGGAAATACTAGTAAAAGTAGCAGTAATTGCTTTAACCATCGCTTCTTCATTAGAATCAGAATGTTTATGCTCTTCATCGTACCGTTCTAGTAAGAAGATGGAGAAATCCATCGATACAGCTAGCTGTAATATTGCTGCGATAGATTTAGTAATATAACTAATTTCCCCTAAGAATATATTTGTTCCATAGTTATAAGCTATGGCATAAATTAAACCAATAATGAAGATGACAGGGGCGAGTGTATATTTTAAACCAAGGAATAAAGCAACCATGGCTAGAATTCCCGCAACTAATACATAGATTGGAAATTCTGATTCAATTACATTCATCGTGTCATAAGTGACAGCAGCTAAGCCACCAAGATAAACATTCTCATTTAATAATGTTTCTACTTCTTTAATAGCAGCTAATGTTTTTTCATTACCGTTATCATAATCAAATGTAATCATGATTAATTTTGCTTCACCATTATCAATCATGGAACGAATGTCACTAGGAATCATTTCTGTTGGGATGGTATCAGTGAATTCACCAATCCAAATGACAGAGTTTACACTATCTAAGTTTTCTATTTTATCTGCTATTTTCTTCACTTCTTTATCAGGTAAACCTTTAACGGTTACCATTGCAGAAGCTTTTTGACCAAAATCATCACCTAATATGTTTTGACCAATAATAGATTCTGCACTATCTGGTAAAGATGTTAATATGTCATAGTTGACTTTTGTTTTAATAAATCCAAATAAACTTGGGATTAATAATATCGTCGCAACGATTAAGATTAGTATTCTATATTGAACGATTTTCTTTGCAATCTTTTCCACAAAATATCCTCCTTTTTCTTAATGCGTAAAGTAATTTAGCACCCAGCTGACCACAGGTCAATGAAGGGGTAGGGTAATTTAGATAAATGTGCGAAAGTGTCTAAAATTGGATGCGGTTACATGCTTGTATAATAAAAAGGTAAATTTTGACGTGCAAAAAAGTGTGACCACTCTTACGAAAAGTGAGACTAGTTAAATTATTAACATGCTAAAATATTAACAAGTGGAGGAAAGCAAAATGAAAAAATTATTATCTATGACGTTAGCTTTTGTAATGGTGTTTTCTGCTGGATGTTCATCATCTAATGGAACAGCTAGTTCAACAAGCGATACGTCAACAGGATCAACTGGTACATTAACAGATGGTACGTACACAACTTCAAGACCTGGTATGAACGCTGATGTAGAAGTTGAAACTGTAATCGCTGATGGAAAGATCAGCTCAGTTACTGTAACAAGTAACTCTGAAACACCTGGTATTGGTGGTCGTTTAACTAATTCTAAGGGAGACGTTAAGACAAGTGGAGGAGAAGCTCCAGTTGATGAAATCCCTGCAAAAATTGTTGAATTCCAAACATTAAATGTGGATAGCGTAACAGGAGCTACTATCACAAGTAGAGCAATCATTAATGCAGTAGCAGATGCAATTGAAGAAGCTGGTGGAAGTAAAGATGACTATCAAACAGCAATTACATCTGATGCTCAATCTGATGTTACAGCTGATGTAGTTGTAGTCGGTGGCGGTGGAGCTGGTTTAGCTGCTGCAATCGCTGCTGGTGAAAGTGGTGCAGAAGTTGTAGTAATTGAGAAAAATGGTGAAGTTGGTGGTGATACATTAGTATGTGGAGCTATCTATAACACACCTGATGAAGATTTACAAAAAGAAGTTACAATGTCTGATACAGTAAAGACAACAATTGAAAATGCATTAGCTGAAGAACCAGTAAGTGATGAACATGCTGAATTACAAGCTGAAGTTAAAGCACAATGGGATGAATACAAAGCAAGTGGTAGAACAGACTTATTCGATTCTAAAGAATGGTATGCATTACAAACTTGGATCAATGGTGATAAGGTTGGTAACTTAGATCTTGTTAAGAAACTATGTTACGATGCATATGAAGATTATGAATGGATTGAAGACATGGGAATGAGCTTCTCTGATAAGATTGGTCAAGGTGCAGGTTCTTTGTGGCAAAGAACACATACTTCTACAATGCAAATGGGAACAGGATTCATCTCAACATATCTTGATAAGATTGAATCAATGGATAATGTAACAATTTATACAGAATCTACAGGTAAATCATTAGTTCAAACAGATGGTAAAGTTACAGGTGTTGTTTGTGAAGATGCTAGTGGTAATGAATTTACAGCTACAGCAAACATGGGTGTAGTACTTGCAACTGGTGGTTTCGCCGCAAATAGCTCAATGGTTCAAGAATATAACACTAGTGGTAAGTGGGATGACTTAAGTAAAGTTATGACTACAAATAGAACAAGTTGCTCACAAGGTGATGGTATTACAATGGCAACAGAAGTTGGTGCTAGTCTAACAGATATGGATCAAATTCAACTTCTTTACTTAGGTAATACAAAAGATGGACAATTAACGAAATATCCACCAAGAGATGTTAATGGTACTGATCAAATTATCTTCATTAATAAGAATGGTGAAAGATTTGTTAGAGAAGATGGTAGACGTGATGAAATCTGCTTATCTGTATTATCACAAGAAGATAGTATGTTCTATATGCTAGAGAGTGGTGATGGAGCAGGATATGTTGATATTACTGATCCTGACTGGAGAAGTGCTGATGGATTTACATTCGATTATCTAGAAGAAAATGGATATATCGTAGTCGCTGATACATTAGAAGAATTGGCTGAAAAGCTTGGTTGTGACTATGAAACACTACAAGCTACAGTAGATACATTTAACAAGTGTGTAGATGGTGAAGAAACAGATGAATTCGGACGTACTCTATATTCTACAAAACTAGAAAATGGTCCATGGGTAGCTACAGCTAGACAAGCTTGCGTACACCATACAATGGGTGGTGTTACAATCGATACAGAAACACATGTATTAGATGAAAGTGGTAACGCAATCGATGGCTTATACGCTGCTGGTGAAATTGCTGGTGGAATTCATGGAGCAAATAGACTTGGTGGTAACGCCGTTGTTGATACAGTAGTATTTGGTAGAACTGCTGGTGAACAAGTAGTTGCTGATAACAAATAAGCAAATAAGGTTTATACTAAGGGTTGCAAGACTGTAACCCTTTTTTATATTGTTTATAGGTAAAATTACTATCATTTTGTTGTTATAGACATAAAAAATATTACGTTTGGATAGTATCTTTTTGTTTTATCATATTTATTTTATGATTTTAATCAAAATAGGTGTTTAATCTTTTTTAAGGTGAAATCATTAACCAAAAAAAGATTAATAAAATTGCTTGAAAATTGGTTTAATACTTGATATTATTTTCTTGACCAAAGGAGGAAATGACATGAGCTATACAAGTTTTGGTGAATTTATGCGTTTGTTACGAGTGAAGAATCATGAAGTTATGGGCGATGTCGCAAAAATGTTAGGAGTTAAGGTGCCGTTTTTGTCTGCTGTAGAAAATGGAAAAAAGAATGTACCGGTTGAATGGATAGATAAAATTATTAACTATTATAACTTGAATGAGAAAGAGCAATTGGATTTGAAAGAAGCAATTGAAGAATCGAAAACACAGTACAAAATTATTGCGAATAATTCAGGTGTTAATCAAAGAAAAGTGGCTCTTCAATTTGCAAGATCATTTGATGGAATGGATGATGAAACAGCTATTAACATTTTGAAATTACTAAAGAAAAAGAAAGGAAGTGAAAAAAATGGATTATGAAACAAAACCATTAACTAGAGAAGTAATCAGAAGCTTTGTACCCTATTATAGGGAGTTGTTTGATGCCCCTCTTACTGGGCCGTTTCCAGTATTAGAAGCACTGGATAAAATTCCAGATGTATTTAAAGATTCTAACTATGAAATAGTTGAAGATGCTGAACTTGAGCCAAATGTAATGGCACAGTGTTCGCCTAATGAATCGGGAGGATTTACGATTAAAATTAAGGAAACCGTTTACGAAGGAGCTTATGAAAATGGTCTAGGAGCATGTCTAGGATTTATTAATCATGAAATTAGTCATTTATTCTTGTTTAGTATTGGATTTACACCAATATATAAAAGGTCTTTTGGAAATAACGAATTACCAGCTTACAGCAGTGTAGAATGGCAAGCAAAAGCGTTAAATGGTGAAGTGATGATTCCTTATGAGGAATGTGAGAATCTCTCAAAAGAAATAATTATTGAAAAATATAATGTTTCTAAAGGGTTTGCAGATTATTTTGATAAAAAAGTTAGAAAAGGAGGTGGTGCCTATGAAAGTAATGAAAAAACACATTGATAAACCATTATCAGTAGTTCAGCAATGTGTTTCTTCAATCCGAATATGTTATAACTCAGACTATTTGCAAATAAAAGGTAACATATTTGGATCCAATTGGTCAATAGGATTGCTAATGCAATCATTGATGTATTTTTTAGTAAAAGGAGACTAGATATGTTGGAAAAATACATAACAATTTTCAAAATATATATAAAAAAAGATTATGAATATTTTCGTAAAAGAGGTATTAACTATGAATAAAGGTATAACAGAATATGAAAAATTCAAGGTTTTGAGACCTTTGACAGAAGATATTATGCTTAATGAATTTGATATGCCAATTATGAAAAAAGTGGAATTGACTTCTCTTGATTTCGAAAAAGCGATACCAACGAATTTACAGAATTTAACAGGCAAAAGTGAAAATAGAAATAAACTAGTATTTCCATTTAATCATGATAAAGACCTAAAGAGATATTGGGATGATCCATTAAAATATATTCCATTATTTCAGAATGTAATGGGTATTGGAACACCGGATTATAGTTTATACTCAAATATGAATGTAAACGAAATTAGACATAACGTTTTTAAAAACAGATGGCTAGGATGTACTTGGAAATCATATGGTGTTAATGCTATTCCGACAATTGGTTGGGCTTTACCTGATACCTATGATATATGTTTTGGTGGGGTTGAGCAAAATAGCGTTGTCATGATTTCTACAGTTGGATGCAAATTGAATGCTGATATCTTTTTGAAAGGGTATAAAGAAATGAAAAATAGATTGCAACCATCTTTAATTATTGTTTATGGCGATATGATACCAGGTATGACAGGTACTTTTGTAAATTATAAAATGATAGATTGCTTTAACCAAACTAATAAAAATGTTAAGCAAGAAACCTTATTTGATATATCTCCGGTTTTTAAATTAGAGGAGGTGTTTTGCTATGGGTTCTAGGGGTGCCTTTGTTAATGTTAATATGAAAGATTTCCATTTTAAAGATGGAGGTAAAACTTATCATTCTATTGGAGAAGTGGATGGAGTGAAAGTGTTGATTCGTGATAATGGTTCAGTAAAAGCACCTGAATTATCACATACTGAAAATAGAGTGTATGCAATTATTCAAGATGGTGAATTAAAACATCTGACATGGTATGATGAGAACCATAATCAGAGTGTTAGTATTGATTTTTTGCATCCTCATAAGGGGGTACAGCCACACAAGCATCTTTATTTAAATCATTCTGGACCAGGTATACCTATTACTAATGAAGAACTTGCGTTAGCTAACAAAATAAGAAGGAGGTTTAATGTAAAATGAGAATTAATGAATATAATGATTTATCAGAATTTATTGATGAATATGCGACAGGTAAATCTTTTTCATGGCAAAATGAAGATCACAAGGAAAGATTTATGGGGATTGAATTTTCTTATAATGGTGTTTACTATCGAATGTGTAGAGAACCTGGTGAGGATAGTGAAATGCCTGTTTTGCCAGATGGGCGCATAGGTAGATATGATGTAATGATTTGTCATTGGGCGATGCCTGAGTATAAAGACGATGATTTTATCTGGATTGGATGGTATTCTGATTTAAATGACGTTTTAGAAAATTGTATTATTGATGGAAAAAAATTTAAAGATATCATTATGGATGATTTCACTAAAATTGAAGCAAAAGATTAAAGTGAAAAGACTCATCAAAGATTTATTTATGTAGGGAAGAATTATGGATATTAAACAACTAAAAACATTTGTTGTATTAGCGAATGAAAAAAATTATATCAAAGCTAGCGAAGTATTGAATTATGCTCCTAGTACACTTGCAAAGCATGTACATGCATTAGAAGATGAATTTCATTCTACACTAATAGAATTTAGTAATGGAGCATTAGAACTAACAGGCAAAGGTGAAACATTTTTAGAATATGCAAACCAAATTTTAAAAATCTATAATGAATGTGAAACGGAATTCAAACTAGAAGCTGATAATAAAAAGATAAGAGTTGCTGGTGGAGAATTAATGGTTGCCTTTAGTTTTGGTGATTTCTTCATGGATTTCCAAAAGAGTATTGAAACAAGTGTTGAAGTCAATACAATATGTTGCTCAAAAGTACCAGGTTGGTTAGATCAACATGAATGTGATATAGGTTATGTACAAATGGTAGATATGGGTGAAAATGGAAATGCTAAAGTTACACCATTATTCCAAGAAAAACTATGTATTATGGGTAGTCCTAACCATCCTCTAGCAAAACAAAAAAAAGTATGTTTAGCAGATTTTGAAGGATTTAGCTTTACTTATACATATTCAGAATGTTGCTTTACAGAAAAATTTAGAAATAGTTTAAAAGAAGCTGGGATACAACTCAAAAGTGAATTATTCCTAGGATCAGTTACAGCGGTTATACATAGTTGTGAAGTAGAAGATAGATTATGTTTAATTCCTTATGTAGCAATAGATAAAATTAAAGAATATGGATTAGTACCATTAAATTGGGTAGATTCATTTAATATTTATGATTGTATTCTGACTAAAAATATGATTAAAAAGAATGATGTCTTATATCCAATGATAGAAGCAAGTAAAGAATATGCATTAAGTTTAAAAAAGAATGATAAAACAAAAGATATTGTTTTATTGTAAATGAAAAAAAGAAATGACAGAACGATGAGTATGCCATTTCTTTTTTGAGTTTGCGCGCCATGGGCGCGCTCTAACGGGTGCAAGTCCCGAACACGCCCAGATAGTGGGAAGTGTATAGCTGAACAGCAAGGGTGTTCATCGCGAGGTGA
>CAVCUC010000004.1:0-53046 GCA_963605225.1 bacterium | reverse complement strand
AATTTATTGACAGACATATATTAAGAAATTACACACTCAAATCATAGAACGCACTTTTTTATAACTGTATACTACAAAATGAATGTGTTAAAATGAACGTGGAGAAAATACATATGAAAACAAAAGAAGAATTACCAGAATGCCCTGTAGCTACAGCAGTATCTCTTATTGGTGGAAAATGGAAACTATTAATTATTCGAAATCTAAGAGTAAGACCATGGCGTTTTAATGAATTACAAAGAGATTTAGAAGGAATATCGCAAAAAGTTTTAACAGATAGTTTAAGACAATTAATTGATGATGGTCTTGTCTATAGACATGATTATGAGCAAATGCCACCAAAAGTAGATTATGGTCTAACTGAATTAGGTAAAGAAATGATGCCAATTATGGACGCGTTAGCTGCTTTTGGCAATTACTATAAATCTACAATTTAGATCATGTGAAATAACTGTGAAATGGTTGTAAAATGCTCGAATCATTATTTACAACGCTTACATTGACGTTTAAAATAATCATGTTTAAAAGTTATGGCGTATTTTATCTATCATATTAAATTATAGAAAAGCCATATTTCATATTTATTGGGAGGTCGTATGGATTTTAAACAATTAGCTTCCACTATATTAGAAAATGTAGGTGGAAAAGAAAACGTGAAGTCAGTAGTGCATTGTGCTACTAGACTTAGATTCACACTTGTTGATTCTTCTAAAGCAAATAAAGAAGTTTTAGGAAATACAAAGGGTGTATTAAAGGTTGTTGATGCTGGTGGACAATTCCAAATCGTTATTGGACCAGATGTACCACAAGTTTATCAAGAAGTTATTGCATTAGGTAACTTTGAAGCAAGTGCTGCAGTAGAAGATGCTAAAGCAGAAGCTGATGACAACAGATCTAAACTAAGTAAAGTACTAGAAGGTATTGCTAGTATTTTCCAACCAATTATTCCTGCAATTTGCGGTGCTGGTTTATTAAAGGCTGTATTATCACTATGCTCAGTTCTTAAATGGATTGATACTTCAGGACAAACATATATTATCTTGAGTGCATTATCTGACTCAGCATTCTACTTCTTACCTATTTTATTAGCTCAATCTTGTGCTAAGAAATTTAAGTGTAACCAAGGAACAGCTATGGCTTTAGCTGGATTACTTGTTTATCCAACATTCATTACATTATTAAAAGGTGAAGAAGCAGTTAAAATCTTCAACTTAATTCCTGTAACAAAAGCTACTTATACATCAAGTGTAATTCCTATTATCTTAGGTGTATGGTTCATGTCTTATGTTGAACACTTTGTTCAAAAGTATTGCCCAAAAGCAGTTAAGTTCTTCTTTGTACCATTCTTCTCACTTTTAATTGGTGGTGTTGTTACAATTTGTGCTCTTGGTCCAATTGGTGCTTGGTTATCTAACTTAATCCAATTATTCTTCAGTTGGTTAAAAGATATCGCTCCATGGCTTGTTCCTACAGTAGTTGGTATTACTTCACCATTACTTGTTATGACAGGTACTCACTATGGTTTAATTCCTATTGGAACAAACAACCTAGCTACAGTTGGTCATGATGCAGTAGTAGGACCTGGTATGTTAGTTTCTAACGTTGCTCAAGGTGCTGCTGGTTTAGCAGTAGCTGTAAGAAGTAAAGATCCAGAAGTAAAGCAACTTGCTTCTTCAAGTGGTATTACTGGTGTATTAGGTATTACAGAACCTGTACTTTATGGTATTAACTTAAAATATACATATCCTCTATACGCAGCTATGATTGGTGGAGGTGTAGGTGGATTATTCCTAGGCCTAACTGGTGTTGAAAGATTTGGCGCTGGTTCTCCAGGATTACTAGTTCTTCCTGTATATTTACCTACAGAACAAGCTTTAGAATTAGGCTTTACAATGAGTAACTTCTATTGTGCTGTTATTGGTGTAGTTATCGCTATGGTAGTATCTTTCATTGCTTGCTATATCATGTATGGTATTTGGGAAAAGAAAGGTAACACAGAAGCTACAGAAGTAGTTGAAACAAAAACTACTACAGAACCTACAGTTCAAGAAACAGTAACAGAAACAACAGATGATGTGATTTACGCTCCTATCAAAGGTGAAGTAGTTGCATTAAGCGATGTTAAAGATGAAGTATTCTCTTCAGGTGCTATGGGAAAAGGTGTAGCAATCAATCCTAGTGAAGGAAAGATTTATTCACCATGTGATGGTACTATCTCAGTATTCTTCCCTACAGGACACGCTATTGGTTTACAAGCTACTAATGGTGCAGAAGTATTAATCCACGTTGGTATGGATACAGTTAACTTAAACGGTAAAGGTTTCACACCTAAAGCTAAAGCTGGTGATACAGTTAAGAAAGGTCAACTATTACTTGAAGTTGATTTAGATGAAATTAAGAATGCTAACTTATCTGCTATCACTCCAATCATCATTACAAATACAGCTGACATGAAAGATGTTGTAGCTACAGATGCTAAAACAACTAATGTTGGTGACAAGCTAATTACAATTGTTAAATAATTTGTGAGTGAGTTAAGAGCTATGAATAAAAGTAGCTCTTTTCTTTTTGCCTAATATAGTTTAAAATCCATCCATGAAAAAATTAATCGACGTACATTCACATTTCTTATCAAAAGAATATATTCAATTTTTAGAAGAAAATCATGCAACATTAGAAGATGGATTTCCTTTACCTCAATATGATTTAGAAGAACATAAAAAACTAATGAATGATTGTCATATCGAACATTCATTTTTATCTATTTCTACACCTCAACCATATTTTGAAAGTTGCGACCAAGAATCCACTAATATGTGTAGATTACTAAACGAGCAAATGGCTTCAATCAAAGAAAAGGAGGATCATATTGGTTATTTTGCTTGTTTGCCATTACCAAATGTAGAAGCTTCTATCTTAGAAGCAACATATGCACTAGAAACATTAAAGGCTGATGGTATAAAACTAGCGAGTAATTCTAGAGGATTATATTTAGGGGATAAAAAACTAGAACCATTAATGGAAGTAATGAATGAGAAACATGTAGTATGTGTTATTCATCCTCATAAACCAGAACCAATCAAAGAAGATGTATTCTCTGCTAGTATTGCCCCACTATATGAATTCTTAGCGGATACAACTAGAGCAGTATTAAACTTAGTCGCTAGTGGAACAATACTCAATTATCCAAACATCACTTGGGTTATACCACATTGTGGATCATTCCTTCCTAATATCTATAATCGTTTTATTGGTATATCAAAAGTAATTGATTTACATAATATTGATGTAAAAGAAAGTTTTAGTAGATTATATTACGATTTATCTGGTATTACTTCTAAAGAGGCTTTAGATTTGTTACTAACAATCACTACAAAAGATCATTTACTATATGGTAGTGATTATCCTTTTACTCCTGTAAATCAAATAGAAAATAATTTGAGTAAATTACCTGATGTAGATTTCTACGCTAATGCAAAGAATATCTTGAAGTTCTAAGGGATACTTACAAAAAAGTAAGTACTTGAATGAGAAAATAATTAAGGGTTTAATGAGGTGGTAATGTGATTGCCAAATTACAGAGCCATCTTTTTTGTTTAGATGATGAATTTATGAATAGGAGTAATTATATGACATTTGATTTAAACGATATTAAATTTAGTCATTATCATACATCGGTTGATGTTGTAGATAATATGTTGAAGGTAAGTAAGATTAATAAATTTGAAGAAAATGATACGAATTCAATCGTAGTGTTTGAAGAAGCGATGTATAAAAATTTCTGCTATGAAATGGATGTATTAGCTAAATTAAGAGAAGATGCTCCAAGTCACGCTAGAGGATTTATTGGGTTAATATTTGGATGTAATCAAGAACATTCAAAATTTGAGTCATTCTATATTAGACCAACGAATGGAAGAGATTGTGATGATCCTATTAGGAAGAAACATGCGTGTCAATATTTCTCTTATCCTGGTTATACATTCTCTTATTTTAGAGAATTTGGTATAGATCAATATGAAAATGCAATTTCTACAATTGCGTTAAATGAGTGGGCTCATATAAAAGTAATTGTGAATGATAAACAAGCACAATTCTATGTAAATGATGAATTAGTACTAAATGTTGAACGAATATTACCTATAGAAGAAGGTAAAGTTGGATTATTTGTAGATATAGGAACAGAAGGATACTTTAAAAATATCAAATTGTCTCATGTGGGATGATTTGATTTTTTATATCGAAAACTTATAATTTCTAAGAGAGGAATAAATATATGGAAAAAAGAAAAATAGGTGTTATTGGTGTTGGACATGTAGGTGCTCATGTAGCATATTCAGTTTTGATTCAAGGCTTAGCCGATGAAGTTGTATTAGTAGATCGTAGTGAAAAGAAATTAACAGCAGAAGTTCAAGATTTAAGAGATGCTGTTGCTTATATGCCTCATCGAGCAGAAATCAATCCAGGAGATTTTTGCGATTTAAAAGATTGTGATATTGTTGTTTATTCCATAGGAAATACAGGTTTACTTGTTGGTAATGAAAATCGTACAGCAGAACTTGATTTTACAATTCCTATCGTTAGAACATTAGCGAAAAATATAAAAGAAAGTGGCTTTAGTGGAATATTGATTAATGTTGCTAATCCATGTGATGTTGTCACAAGAGAAATGGCTAAGATATTAGAATTACCTAAAGGACATGTATTTGGTACAGGTACAGGATTAGATACATCAAGATTATTAGCTGTATTAAGTAGAAAAACAGGTGTTGATCATAAATCTATACATGCATATATGTTAGGTGAACATGGTAATAAACAATTTTGTCCATGGTCTTGTGCATCATTTGGTGATGAACCATTAGAACATTTAGCTAGTAGAGATGAAGCATATCATTTTGACCTTAAGGCAATAGAAAAAGAAGCTATTGGTGGTGGATGGGTAACATTCGCTGGTAAAAGATGTACAGAATATGGTATCTCAACAACTACAGCTAGAATGGTCGCAATGGTATTACGTGATGAAAAAGCAATTATTCCTGCAAGTACAGAATTAGATGGGGAATATGGTGAAAAAGATGTGTTTGTTGGAGTTCCTTGTGTAATTGGCAAAGATGGCGTTGAAAAAATAATTGAGCTTCCATTAAATGAACAAGAAAAAGAAGAATTCCATGCATGTTGTGAAGGAATTAGAGAAAATATCAAACATTCAGAAACGATTTAGGTGAATATATGACAGAAAAAGAAAAAATGATTAACGAGATGCTTTATGATGCTTCATGTGATGAACTATCAAAAGAAAGAATTGAGGCAAAAGATTTATGCCATGAATTCAACCAATTGCGTCCTAGTTGTATTAAGGAAAAAACAGAACTACTAGAAAAGCTACTAGGAAAAGTATCAGAGCATTATGAAATTGTTGCGCCATTTTGGTGTGATTATGGATACAACATTGAAATCGGAGATCATTTTTTCGCAAATCATAATACGGTGATTTTAGATTGTGCAAAAGTCACTTTTGGTAATCATGTTTTTATTGCGCCAAATTGTGGCTTTTATACAGCTGGTCATCCAATTGACTATAAGACACGTAATTCTGGCTTAGAATACGCAAAACCAATTACAGTTGGAGATAATGTTTGGATTGGTGGAGGTGTACAAGTTATGCCTGGAGTCACTATTGGTAGTAATGTTGTGATTGGTGGAGGCAGTGTTGTTGTAAAAGATATCCCTAGTAATAGCATTGCGGTAGGTAATCCATGTAAAGTAATTAAGAAAATAGAAGATACACATGAAGCATGAATGTAAAATTATTGTTCAAGAAAAATATTTAGTTAATCCAAAATCTGGACCATGTCCTTGTTTTAAAGTAGGGGATACATTTTTGCTAAAGAGAACACTGCAGAAGATGCTTATACAGGATAAGATGTGGGGTTAGAAATGCTTATACTAATTTTTGTTTTAAGTTTATTACCAAGTTATTTAATTTATCGTTTTCTAAGAAATAGAAAAGTAGAAGATAAAGAATACAAAAGAATATGTTTTAGTGCATTAAAGCGAGGCATGTTTTTAAGTGTTGCTTTAACAATGGTAGTATCTAGTCTTTTCTATATAGTAGAAAGAATACTTGTAGCTCTTGGTGCTAGTACTATTGCAATTACGGTTTATCATAATTTTATTTTGTTTGCGCTTGCTGAAGAACTTGTTAAATACTATGTGCTTAAAAACGTCTTAAAAAAGAATCCTTATCCATATGATAGTCTAGATATTGTGTCACTCATGATGATAGTAGGTATGGGCTTTGGAATTACAGAAGCTATTGTATATGCTATTGGCGCAAATGCTGGAATGATGTTAGTCAGAGGCTTTACGGCTATGCATTGTGGATATGGCTTTATCATGGGTTACTATATCGCTAAAGGAATAGAAACGAAGAAAAAGAAATATACAATACTAGGAATAATCATTCCATTTATCCTTCATGGTAGTTACGATACTTGTTTAAGTGAAGTGATATGGGAAGTGAATGAAAACTTTATGTACGTATCACTATTACTAGCTGTAGTTGCTATGATTACTTTGATTGTAGCGATTCTATATATTCGAAAGGCTAATAAAAAATAGATAAAAAAAGTATCAATACTTGAAGTATTGATATTTTTTTTAGAAGCCTAAAGAGTCATTTACAAGAATCATATGCATACGATCTGTATGTCTAGAATATCTAGTGATGAGGAACTCACAACAAATTGTATCTGGTGATAAGCAATTTGCACATTTACCTATTTTCTTACAAGGCGTATTCACATTAAATCTTTGGGCATTACTGACAGCTGCTACATTTCTAGCTCGTTTAATGGCACTATCTAAGTCAGAACATATTTTATTGGCTCCTACAATAAAGATGACTTTTTTAGGACCTTGAGCAATACAAGATACACGATTTGAATTTCCATCGATATTTACAATAACGCCATCTTGTGTCATTGCATTTACGCTAGATAAGAAAATATCACTATCATATGCGGCAAGTAACGCACTTCTTGGATCCATTTTAGAACGGTCTAAGTAATTATAATTGCCTTCTTCTAATGCATGAATTAGGCCTAATTCGTGGGCACTAGCACATCCTCCCATAGAGATTGTACTTTCTTCAGGAATAAGCTCTAAAGCAATTTTTAAAGCTTCTTCTTTACTAGAAGCGTAATATCCTTTGATATTTCTTCTTTCTAAATCTTTGATCGTACTTTGAATGAGTAACTCATTTCTTTTTCTTACATTTTCATCCATGCTTGTTCTCCTTTTCTAGAATTAAATGTATCATATAAACATTAAGGAGTTTATTTATAATGAAAAAAATCTTATTAGTAAATGATTTAGCAGGATATGGAAAAGTAGCGTTATCTGCGATGATTCCTGTTTTATCTCATATGAAATACGAAACATTTAATTTACCTACAGCTATCGTTTCAAACACTTTAGACTATGGTAAATTTGATATTTTAGACACAACAAATTACATGAAGAATACAATTTCTGTATGGAATGAATTAAACTTCGAATTTGATGCAATATCTACTGGATTTATTGTTTCTAAAGAACAAACACAATTATTAATTGATTTATGCAAAGAAAAATCAAAGAAAGATACGAAAATCTTTGTGGATCCAATCATGGGAGATGATGGAAAATTATACAATGGTGTTTCTATTGATACAGTTAGTTTAATGAGAGAGTTAGTATCTGTTGCGGATTATATTGTGCCAAACTTAACAGAAGCTTCTTATTTAGCAAATGTTGAATGTAAAAAAGAAGGAAATACAATCGAAGAACTACATGAAATTATTGATTGCTTAAGAAATTTAGGCGCTAAATCAGTAGTGATTACAAGTGCTAAAGTATTAGGGAAAGATTCTAATAGTGTAGTTGGATATGACCATGAAAAAGATACATATTTTGAAATAGAATATGAAGAGATTCCTGTAAGATTCCCTGGTACTGGGGATATTTTCTCTTCTGTTTTTATGGGTAAAATTATGGACGAAAATGATTTACAAGTTGCGACAAAGAACGCAATGGATGTTGTAAAAGAAATGATTGAATTAAATAAAGATAATCAAGATAAATATAAAGGTATTCCGATTGAAACTTGTCTTGAGGTCATTGATCATGAGTAGACCTAAAATAAAGATTACACTGATAGACCGTAAAGGTCCTGTAGGATGTCATAGAGGTCATAAGATAGGTGACTCTTATGACTTTGATACAGAACGAGGAAAGCTATGTCCTATGGCAATGCATGTAGCTTTTCCTTATGTGGATATCTTACGCTATGGTGGTGAAATACCAGGACAAGAAAAAGGGACAGCTGTATTTGCTTGCCCCGATGTGGATACATTAAATGTTTTTAAAATAGAAATTGTAGAAGGCGAGTAATCGTCTTTTATTTTGTTAAGCCCATGGCATTTTCAATATTAGAATATACACTTTTTTTCCAATAGTCTCCATGGTTTTCAAAAGTATCTTCACGATAGTCATTAAAACCATCATCTATTCCTGAACCAATACGAATCGTTGCGTCACTATATAAGAATACAGAATAGAACTTCCAACCATCATTATTTGTATCTTTTGCATGAATTGTGTAATTTGAGATGCCATCTGCTGCTAATAAAGCTTTTAAACGGGCGTGTCCTTGACCTGTCGTATCCCAAGTTTCACCATTAATTTTAACTGATCCGCTAGCAAATAGTTTCATGGAATCTTGACCGACGACAACGACTACACAAGTAGGGTAACCATTATATGTACTTGAGCCAAATTCAATACTACCATCATTCATGCTAGTACTAAGTGCGGCAATGATATTTCTTGCATTAGCCATGTCTACTGCTCGTCTACTTTTTTCTAATTGACTAGAAAAAATAGGGATAGATAAAGCAACTAGAATAGAGATAATCGTAACAACGATTAATAGTTCAGCTAAAGTAAATCCTTTTTTGATATTTTCTTTCATCTTTTTTATCATGATATTCGTACGTACAAATAAATATTATCATGAACTATTCAATTATGAATGATAAAGTATATAATCGTTTCATGAAGAATATACTACATACATGGTTTGGAAATCGTGAATTTTATAAGATGGTTATGGCTATTGCCTTGCCTTTAGTTATACAGCAATTTATTTCTACGTTTGTTAGTTTGCTCGATAACATTATGGTTGGACAAGTCGGAACACTTGCAATGAGTGCTGTTTCTATCTCTAATCAACTTTTAATGGTGGTTACTTTAGCTATGATTGGTAGTGTAAATGCGGCAGGTATATTTAGCGCACAATATTATGGGAAGAAAGATATTAAAGGAATGCAAGCTTGCCTTCGCTTTAAAATCTATATCGCTGTGTTTTTTGCATTATTAGGAATCTTGATTTTTTCCTTATTTGGACAAAATTTAGTGAAGCTATATATGAATGAAAGTGCTAATGATATAAATTCTATCAATCAAACAATGCACTATGCTTTAGATTATATCGACATCATGTTATTTGGTATTGTGCCATTTGCGATTTCTACTGCACTTGGTTCATCAATGCGAGATACAGGTAAAACAATCATTGTTATGGTAGGAAGTTTGTGTGGGGTTTTTGTGAACTTCTGTTTAAATTATTGCTTGATATTTGGTCACTTTGGCTTTCCTCAATTAGGTGTAGAAGGTGCTGCTGTTGCGACAGTAATCTCTCGTTTTGTTGAGATGAGTGTAATTATATTTGGAACAATCCATCATAAAAAAGATTACTATCCGTATGTAGAAGGATTATTTCATGAAATTCATGTACCTGTAGAACTAGTGAAAAAGATTGCTAGAAAAGGTACACCATTAATTTTTAATGAAATCTTTTGGTCTATTGGACTAGCTGCTATCTCACAAAGATATTCAACGCGAGGATTAGATGCGATTGCGGCAATCAATATAAATGATACAGTATCGAATTTATTTGCTATGTCTTCAATGTCATTAGGTATTGCGGTATCTATCTTAGTTGGTCAAAGATTAGGTGCTGGAAAAATTGAAGAAGCGAAAGATATTGATCGAAAGATGCTTACTTTCTCTATTATGGTTAGCGTTGTATTTACGATTATTTTATATAGTGCTTCTCCTTATCTGCCTTTAATTTATCGAACAGACGCAAATGTTCAAGATTTAGCTTGTACATTATTACGCATCACAAGCTTAACGCTACCATTAAGTGCCATTTGTAATACATGTTATTACACGCTTAGAGCAGGTGGTAAGACAGTGCTTACTTTCTTATTTGATTGTGGATATGTATGTATTGTAAGTTACATCACTGCGTCCGTTCTTGTAGTATTTACATCTCTTCCTGTTGCCTACATTTATTTTATTGTGAGAATGATGGACATATTAAAAGCAGTAATAGGTTTAGTATTACTGCATAAAGGTGTTTGGATTCATAATTTAGTGAATTAATAGAATAATTTCTTACGTTTTTTCGCTTCTTCTATTAAATCAAAAGAAGGGTCATCGTTAAGAAATTGAATATCTAATCCTTCAACGACACTTAAAGCTCTTTTTAAGTATTCATTTGTTAAGAATAATTTAGGATCATGAACATCTAAGCCAATAATCATTGGACACTTTTCTTTTGCGAATTCTTCAAAGAATACTCTTGTTGGATAAGCAAAACGAGTAGAATCTTCATATTGTTTTTCACCATAGAAGACACCACTACCACAATTTAGTTCTAGTGGCATATTGAACTCTTTTGATATTTTTGCGATTGTTTTTGCGGCAGTTCTTACTGCTTCGTCTTCCTTAGGATAATTCCACATTGGAAGATCAGGATGCGCAATATAGTCACATAAACTATGACGACATGCTTCATATAAACAATCTGTATATGCACTTAATTCTTCAGGACGATCAAAGTCATAACTACTTTTACCAAAGTAAGAAAGGTCATGTTGTCCTAAAATACAATAGTCTGTATCACGACGATGTTCTCTTAATGTGTCCCATTCTGTAGTGAAATATTCTACTTCCATACCAACAGAAATATTGATTTTTTCTTTATATTTCTCTTTTAAATATAAGATGGATTGAATATATTCGGATTTTTGTTCCATAGACATACGTGTATGGGGATTTCTAATGACATATGGACAATGATCACTGAAACCTAAATCTGTCATTCCCGCTAAAATTGCGTTGATAACATATTCTTCATCTTGTCCTACAGCATGTCCGCATCTTTTTGTATGAGTGTGATAATTCTTTTTGATCATAGTTTTTCCTCTAAAGCAAGATAAATCGTATCACAACTTGGTTAGATAAAACAGAAAAGAATAGTGAATTTTCGGTTTAGAAAGTGTAAAATTCTTTTCTAGGAGTTTTAAATATATGGCAAAAAAAGAATTAACATTAGATGAAATATTGAAAAAGTTAGATGAAGCAGAAAAAGAATTTGATGAAAAAATGAAGAATAGTGGATTAGATAAAATCATTGCGGAACGTGACGCAAAAGAGAGTGAATCAAAATAGTTTTTCTAATTCAAGTGATTGATATAAAATAACTACATGAAAAAGAAGATATTAATATGTTTACTTGTGGCTTTTATGTGTTTCTTATGTGTAGCGCAAGCCTTAGCTGAAGAAGAAACTAGTACAAGTGAACCGACAACGACAGAAGAGACAACTGAAAGTGAAACAGAAACTTATACAGGGCCAGATATTAGTGCGCCAAGTGCCATTTTAATTGATGAAGCTACGGGTACTGTTTTAGTGCAAAAAAATGCGGATGCTCATTTAGATCCGGCCGGTCTAACAAAAATCATGAGTGTGTATCTAGCATGTATAAATTTAAGTGATACAGATTATGTTACTTTATCTAGTGAAGTATCTGCTTCTTATGATCATAGTACAAGTGTAATTTGGGTCATGGAAGGGGAAAAGATACAAGTATTAGATTTGGAATATGCTTCTTTAATTCAAAATGCAAATGATACTACAGCGATGCTAGCGGATAAAGTAAGTTCTAGTAGTGAAGCGTTTATTACAAAAATGAATGATATAGCGAAAGAACTAGAAATGAATAATACGAATTTTCAAAATATATTTGGTTTAAACAATGAAAATAACTATTCATGTGCTAGAGACTTAGCAACTTTAGTTCGTAAAGCGGTAAAAAATAAAACATTTGCGACAATCTTTGGGGCTTCGAATTGGACGATTGAACCAACAAACTTGCAAAGTAACTCAAGAGTATTAGCTCAAGGATGTGAATATTTACGATCTGGTGAATATTACAATAGTGATGTGGATGGATGTAAGGTTGGTTATACGGCTGAAGGGGGATACGCTTTAGCGACTAAAGCCACAAAAGATGGTACTTCTTATATTGCTGTAGTATTAAATGAAGAAAGTGAAAAGAATTGTTATGATGATGTGAATACATTATTGAATTATGGATTTGAGAATTATCATACAATTGAAATTACACCAAGTGATATTGGTACAAAAGAAGTAGAAGTATATGATGGTAAAAAACATATAGCAGATATTACTTTTAGTATCACAGACTCTTTTACAGCATTATTATCAACTAGTGTAAAAAAAGAAGATTTAACAACAGAAATCGTTGTTTCAAATGAGTCATCTCCTGTAGCAGATGATATTGAAGCAGAAGTGCATTTCTTATTAAATGGTGAAATTGTTAGTACAGCGAAAATGACTAAGACAGTAACAGAAGTAACTAGTACTAGTACCGTAACAACAAAAACAGATAGTACGCTTAGACAATACTTTGATTATTTCTGTATTGGTGTACTTTTATTAATCATCGTTGCTAAGATTAGTGTGTTATTAACACCACCGAAACGATGATAGGAGGAAAAAATGAAAAAGTTTTTTAAAATGATTGTCATTAATGCATTTTCTTTATGGATTATCGATGCTTTATTTCGTGATATTCATTTTGCAAATATGACAACAGTCATTATGACAGCGATTATATTAGGATTACTCAATAGTACTTTAAAACCAATCTTAAAGTTTATTTCTTTACCATTATCAATATTAACTTTAGGATTATTCTCTCTTTTGATTAATGGATTAGTATTCTTTATTGCATTACATATTGGTGGGGGATACGTAGGTAATGTGATTACTGCTATGGTTGCGTCGATTGTATTATCGATTGCAAATAGCGTATTTAGTTCATTATTAGATTAATTTATGGCAAATATATCTGTTATTTATTTTTCTAAAGGGAGAGATTTAAGAGTAGTATCAAGTATTGTTAGTGAAATTTGTGGAGTAGAACCAATTGATATGTCTAAGCCACATAGTTTAGAACCAACTGATTTATTATTTATTGGAATAGATACAAGAAGTGGTAAAACAGATCAAGCGGTAATCGATTATTTAGAGATGTTACCGGCAAATAGTATTAGAGGAGCAGCACTATACAGTGTAAGTAAAGATGGTAAAGATTACACAGAATTTGTAAGTGCTCAATTAATGCATAAAGGGATAACAATATATCCTGAAAATTTAGTGATTAAGTCTTCTTCATTATTTTCTAAATTAAAAGAAGAAGATTTACAGAAAGTAAGAGTATATACAGAAACAGTTTTAAATAGCTTTAATGGTTAGTAGTGGTTATTTCGATTAAGGATGATATACTAAGGGACATATGAAAGTAGTAGTTCAAAGAGTAAGTGAAGCTTCTGTTACGATAGATGGGCAGATACATGGAAAGATAGACAAAGGATTTTTACTATTAGTCGGTATACAAGATAGTGATAGTGAAGAAGTTGTTCGCAAGATGGCAGATAAAATTGCGAGAATGCGTATCTTTGTGGATGAAAATGACAAGATGAATTTATCGCTATCACAAGTAAATGGAGATATCTTAAGTATTTCACAATTTACTTTATATGCAGATTGTAAAAAAGGAAATCGACCAAGTTTTTCTTTAGCTGGTAAGCCTGAACATGCTAAAAAAATGTATTTATACTTCAATGAATACTTACGCAGTTTAGGATTGCGCGTAGAAGAAGGTATATTTGGTGCAGATATGAAAGTTCGTTTATTGAATGATGGACCAGTTACGATTATATTAGATTCTAATGAGTGGTGAGATTATGGAAAAGATAGTTTATGGAAGTGAATTATCACTTCTTTACAAAAATAAAATGAAAGAAGAAATTGATGAACTTAGAAATGAAGGTAAACGTATTCCATGTTTAGCTGTTATTTTAGTTGGCGATAATCCTGCATCACTTTCTTATATTAAAAGTAAAGAAAAAGCATGTGCTTCTATTGGTATAGATAGTAAGATGGTTTACTTAGATGCTAGTATTAGTCAAGAAGAATTAGAACAAGAAATTATCAAGTGTAATGAAGATCAAAATATTGATGGTATTTTATTACAACTTCCTTTACCAAAAGGATTTGATGAAAATCGTGCCATTTCTACAATTGATCCTAGTAAAGACGTGGATGGGTTACATCCATTAAATATTGGTAAGTTCTATATTGGAGAAGAAAGCTTTGTGCCATGTACTCCAAGAGGTTGTATGGCAATCTTACAAGCGATGAATTGTGAGATTTCTGGAAAGAAAGCAGTTGTTGTAGGTAGAAGTAAGCTAGTTGGTGCACCAGTTGCTCGTTTACTACAAAATGCAAACGCAACGGTAACGATTTGCCACTCTCGTACAACGAATTTAAAAGAAGTATGTAAAGAAGCAGATATCTTAATATGTGCTTTAGGAAAAGCGAAAATGATTAACCACGAATATGTTAAACAAGGGGCATATGTTGTGGATGTTGGTATTAATAGAAATAGTGATGGTAAACTATGTGGTGATGTTGATACAGAAGATGTATTACCATATGTAGAGGCAATCACACCTGTTCCTAAAGGGGTTGGGCCAATGACAGTATGTATGTTATTAGCCAATACTCTAGATGCATATAACAGAAGAGAAAGTCATGAATAGAAATATTGAATATGATTTAGATGATATTGTGGAAATGAAGAAACCACATCCTTGCCAATTATCTAAGTATTGGCAAATCACAAGAATGGGTGCAGACATTAAGGTGAAATGTGTGGGATGTGGAGCTGTAATCATGTTTTCACGTCATGAATTTGATAAGAGAATAAAAAAGGTGATTGAACATCATCAAACGGAGGAAGAATAAATGTCATTAACAGCAGGAATAGTAGGTTTACCTAATGTTGGTAAATCAACATTATTTAATGCAATTACAAATAGCCAAGTGTTAGCAGAGAATTATCCATTTGCGACAATTAATCCAAATGTTGGTGTAGTAGAAGTTCCAGATGAGAGAATGGACAACATGGTTGAATTATTTCATCCAAAGAAAACAATTTATACTACATTTGAATTTACAGATATTGCAGGTCTAGTAAAAGGGGCTTCAAAAGGTGAAGGATTAGGAAACCAATTCTTATCTCATATCCGTCAAACAGATGCGATATGTCATGTAGTGCGTTGTTTCGATGATCCAGATATCATGCACGTTGAAGGTTCTGTAGATCCTATTCGTGATATTGAAGAAATTAACTTAGAATTATGTATTTCGGATTTAGATACTGTAGAAAATCGTATTTCTAAAGTAGCACGTAAAGCACAAACAAAAGAAAAAGATGCGGTTGTTGAATATGAAATCTTATCTAAGCTACAAAAAGCATTAACAGAAGGTAAACCTGTTCGCTTACTTGATTTAAGTGATAGTGAATTAGATTATCTAAAAGGATTCTCTTTATTAACAGCTAAACCTGTTATTTATATTGCAAATATGAGTGATGAAGAAATCGCTAACCCTGAAACAAATAAGTACTATCAAAAAGTAAAAGAATTTGCGGCAAATGAAAATAGCGAATGTATTGCAATATGTGCAAAAATTGAAGAAGAATTATCTGGTTTAGATAAAGAAGAAAAGATTGCTTTCTTAGAAGACTTAGGAATCAAAAAGAGTGGTCTAGAAGAAATTATTCAAGCTGCGTACCACTTACTTGGTTTAAGAACATTCTTTACTGTTGGTGAACCAGAATGTAGAGCTTGGACATTCCATGAAGGAATGACTGCTCCAAAATGTGCTGGTATTATTCATACAGATTTTGAGAGAGGATTTATTCGTGCTGAAATATATTCTTATGAAGATTTAATGGAATATAAAACTGAAGTTTCTTTAAAAGAACATGGTAAAATAAGACTAGAAGGAAAAGATTATCTCATGAAAGATGGCGATGTTGTTTTCTTCCGCTTCAATGTTTAATTTTCGTGATAAAATAGATTTAGAAAGAGGTACACTTATATGAAATTAATATTTGCGATTGTTTCAAATGATGATGCTTCAAGCGTTAGTTCTTCATTAACAAAAGGTGGATATTCTGTTACACGTTTAGCTACAACTGGTGGTTTCTTACGTGCTGGTAATACAACAATTATCGTTGGTACAGAAGATGAAAAGGTTGAACACTGTATTGAAATTATTGGTAATGAATCTAAGAGACGTACAGAAATTGTTCCATCTACTGCTAGCTATGATATCGGTAGATATGCATCCTTCCCTGTAGAAGTACAAGTTGGTGGTGCTACAATCTTCGTTATCGATGTAGAACAATTCATTAAGTTATAAGAAAATGAAAGGAAAAAGCGGGTAACCGCTTTTTTGTTAGGATATGATTAGAAAAACAAGAGTAGAAGATATCCCTAGTGTGATGCGCATTATTCAGAGTGCACAAAGTTATTTTAGAGAAAACGGTATACCACAATGGCAAAATGGATATCCAGATGAAAAACAAATCTTAAATGATATCAATGAAGATGGTAGTTATGTTTTAGAAGAAGAAAATCAAATCGTTGGTACATTCTTTTTGACTTTTAAGGAAGAAGAAAGCTATAAGAAAATATATGATGGTAAATGGCTAAATGATGAGCCTTACGCAGCAATTCATCGTATTGCCATAGATTCTTTCCTTAAAGGTAAAGGACTAGCGAGTAAATTATTTGCCTGTGGTGAAGAAATTGCATTAAGTAAAGGAATTAAAAATATTCGTATTGATACACATGAATATAACAAATCTATGCAAAAAGCATTAAATAAAAATGGTTATATTCGTTGTGGAAATATCTTTTTAAGTGATGGATCTCCTCGTATTGGTTTTCAAAAAGTTATTCATGAATGATTAGAGTGAGTTGAGCTTTCTAGCATAGTCTAGAAGCTCTTTTTTTGTATTGCTTAATTCATCTTTCATGATTTTAAGTAAACAAGACTCTAATGTTTCTTTTATCGAAGGACCAGTAATACCTAAATCTTGTAAATCACGACCGCTAATCGCTAATTGTTTTAAAGAAATACAATCATGTTTGCTTTGGATTTTATCTAATTTACTTTGTACTAAAGCATCATCAAAAGATAAATCAATACTCGATTTAAAAGAAAGATAATTGATGTAATCATTACCTAAAACGTGTAGTAGATAACGTAAATCATATGTTGTTTGATAAGGAAGACTTGCGTACTTTATATATAAATTGATAGTAGCGATTGTCTTATTAGGTAAGGTTAAATTGTTTAGTGCTTCTTGCCCAAAATAGAAAGCGAGTAGCGTTAAACGAACAATTAAATTATTTGAAGCTGAATCGATATTACTTACTTGTTTTTGCGTTAGTTTATAGATATTAGGAATAAAGACAGAAAATAATTCTTTGTATTCACATAAATATTTCCCGGAATATTCTGAAGAAAGGATTTTAATGAATTCTTCTGTAATTCTTTCTTTTGCAATCAGTTTTAAATCTTCTTTATGTTTCATGATTGCGATAGAAGTAAGAGGGTCAATGACATAGTTTAATTGAGTCGCAAAACGGATAGCTCTTAAAATACGCAAAGCATCTTCATTAAAACGTTCATCAGGATTACCTACAGTACGAATAATGTGATGCTTTAAATCTTCTACACCATGAAAATAGTCTTGTAAGCCTAAAGTGGGATGATAAGCTAAAGCATTAATCGTTAAATCACGACGAGCACAATCTTCTTTTAAGCTATTTGAAAAAGAGACTTCGTCAGGATGACGATGATCCCTGTAACTTGTTTCTACGCGGTAAGTTGTAATTTCAATATGGATATGATTAATAACGACTGTTATAGTTCCATGCTTTATCCCCGTATCTAAAACAAGATAATCTTTGAAAACATCATGCATTTCACTCGGTTTTGCATTAGTGGAAAGATCATAGTCATGTATATCACGATTTAATAAAGCATCTCGTACTGCTCCACCAACGATAAAACATTCAAAATGATTTGAATTGAGTAAAGAAATACAAGTTTTAATTTCAAAAGGTAAATCCATTTTCATCGTAAATAAATTATATGCGAATAACTTGAATTTTAAACATCTAGGATTAGAATAGTTAAATACATTATTTTTAGGGGGATAAGTCATGGAAAAAGAGAATGGATTAATGACCACGGGGAATATCTATAAAAAGATAGCGATATTTGCAATTCCTTTATTATTAGGTAATTTCTTTCAATTAATGTACAACACAATTGACTCAGTTGTTGTAGGAAACTATGTTGGTAAATCAGCGCTTGCGGCAGTTGGTGCTAGTACGCCAATTATTAACTTATTAATTGCTTTCTTCCAAGGTTTAGCGACAGGTGCGGGGGTAGTTGTCTCTAGATATTATGGTGCACGTAAAACAGAAGAAGAATCTATTGCAATACATACTTTCTTATTATTCTCTATTATATTTGGTGTTGTATTACTTGTATTTGGTTATTTTATGAGTCCTTATATCTTAAGATGGATAGGAACACAAAGTGATTATTATCAAGATGCGGATGCGTATTTGTCTATTTATTTCTTAGGATCTATCTTTGTAACTGTATATAATGCGGGAACTGGTATCTTACAAGCAGTAGGTGATTCTAAAAATCCACTATACTTCTTAATGGCTACATCAGTATTAAATATCTTCTTAGATATCTTCTTTGTTCATAATTTAAATATGGGTGTAGCAGGCGCTGCTTGGGCTACAATCATCAGTGAAGCTATCAGTATGTTACTTGTACTCTTAGTATTATTTAAAACAAAGAAAGAATATAAAGTGTCTTTAAATAAACTAAGAATGAATCGTGAAATGTTACTTAAAATTGTGGAAATTGGTGTACCAGCTGGTGTACAAGGTATGATTGTTTCTTTCTCAAACTTAATTGTTATGGCATATATTAACCGTTTTGGTTCAGCAGGTGTTGCAGGATATTCATGTGCGAATAAGATTGATAACTTTATGGGATTACCTGTAAATAGCTTGATGTTAGCTATTACAACATTCTGTGGTCAAAACTTAGGCGCGAAGAAATTTGATCGTGTTAAACATGGTGTTAGAGCTTCTCTTGTCATGTCTATCTCTATTGTTGTATCTCTTGGAATACTAGTTTATGTGTTCTCAAACAACTTAATGCAAATATTCTCACCAGATGAGGAAGTTATTGAAAATGGCACAATCATTCTACGAATTATGTGTCCTTTCTATATTTTCTTATGTTTCCACCAAATGTATTCTGGTGCTTTAAGAGCTTCAGGTAGAAGTAGTATACCAATGATTACTTCTATTGCTTCATTTGTTGTTATTAGACAAATCTATCTAGCAATCATTATTCCTCACGCTACAGATATTTCGGTGATTGGTTGGTGTTATAGCTTTACTTGGGTATTAGCTGCTGTCTTTACTTCATTCTATTATTTTGCGAGCAATTGGCTTAAAATTGAAGAAAAGAAAGTTGGCTATGAGGAACATAAATGAGAATAGGACAATCAACAGATATTCATCGTTTTGCGGATGATCGTAAATTAATTTTAGGTGGTGTAGAAATACCATATGAAAAAGGTTTATTAGGACATAGTGATGCGGATGCTTTAACTCATGCTGTAGCTGAAGCAATTCTTGGAGCATTAGCTCTAGGAGATCTAGGGCATCATTTTCCTGATACTGATCCTAAATGGGAAGGGGTAAACTCTATCATTATTCTTAAAGAAGTAGGGAAAATGATGAAGGATAAGGGATATAAGATAGGAAATGTAGATAGCTTAATCCTTATTGAAAAACCAAAGATGGCACCACATATTGAACAAATGCGTCATAATTTTGCGGACGCTCTAGAATGTGATGTAGATCAGATATCCGTTAAAGCAACTCGAGGAGAAGGACTTGGCTTTGTTGGAAGAAAAGAAGGAGTGCTTGCTCAAGCAGTTGTATTACTAGAAGAATGCTAATTCAGAAGGTTTCCATGCTAATATATAAGCAAAAGGAGACCTTTTTTATGTTCCTAAAAACAAGTGAGACAAAGGTTTTACGTGATCCTGTTCATGGATATGTTCATGTAAATTATGATGTAGTTTGGAAGTGTATTAACTCTAAGTGGTTTCAACGCCTTCGTCGTATTAGACAACTAGGTGGGGCATATATGGTTTATCATACGGCAGATCATACACGGTTTGCTCATTCCCTTGGGGTTTATGAAATTGTCAGAAGAATGGTTAGTGAAGTGCCTGATATCGCTAATTCTTTAACTGAAGATGAAAAGGTAACAGTTATGTTAGCAGGACTCTTACATGATATAGGGCATGGTCCATATTCGCATGCTTTTGAACAAGTTAGTGGGATGAGTCATGAAGAATATACATGTAGAATTATTGAAGAACATACAGAAATTACAGAAATCCTAGAAAACGCTAAGACAGGTTTAGCAAAAGATGTTGCGGATATTATTCGTCACGCTTCTACTAACCCACTACTAACCCAACTTGTTAGTGCACAACTTGATGCGGATCGAATGGATTACTTATTGCGAGATGCATATTGTACAGGGACAAAGTATGGTGAATTTGATTTAGAAAGAATTCTAAGGACATTACGAGTATCGGATAATTTAATCGTTGTTAAAGAAAGTGGTGTTTATGCTGTAGAAAACTATATCATGGCTAGATATCACATGTATTGGCAAGTCTATTACCATCCTGTAGCTCGTAGTTTTGAAAATCTACTACTAAAAACATTTAATCGCTATCGTGATTTAGCAAAACAAGGTAAAGCTATTGAAACAATTAAAGAGTTAGTACCTTTAATTGAGAAAAGACCACTAACACTAGAAGAATATTATGCTTTAGATGAATATGCTTGTAGCTATGGATTCTATTTGTTTACAAAAAGTGAAGATAAGATTTTGAGTGATTTAGCTAGTCGTATCTTAAATCGTAATTTATTTGATTATATGGATAATACAAATGACAGTGAAAAGATGCTAAAGAAATTATTGAAAGAAAAAGGATATGATCCTAAATATTATTTAGCGAAAGATGAAGTAGGACAAAAACCATATGTTCCTTATAGTAATGATGCAGGTAATGCAATATGGGTAAGAAAACATGGTGGTGAAATACAAGAAATATCTTCTGCTAGTGCCATTGTTAAAAGCTTAGTGAAAGGTCCTATCTTAAAAGATGACCGTTTATATTATCCTAAAGAAATCATGAGGTAAAAAATGAAGAAGAAAATTAGTTATAACAGTCCAGTGATTTTAACGTTTGCATTAATTTCACTTGTTGCATTAGTTTTAAATGGAATTACACAAGGTAGAACAAACACACTCTTATTTTCTACTTATCGTAGTTCATTCACTGATCCATTAATGTATGTGCGCTTATTTACGCATGTCTTAGGTCATGCAAGTATTCAACATTATACAAATAACATGATGTTACTATTACTACTTGGGCCAATGTTAGAAGAAAAGTATGGCTCTAAAAATATGTTACTATGCATATTAGCGACTGCTTTTATTACGGGAGTATTAAATAATTTGTTATTTAGAACTGGACTATTAGGAGCTAGTGGAATAGTCTTTATGATGATTGTGATGAGTTCAATGACTTCTATGAAATCAGGTACATTACCGTTAACATTTGTATTAGTTCTAGTGATTTATTTAGGGCAAGAATTTTATTCGGCAATATTTGCAAGTGATAATATCTCACAATTTACACATATCATTGGTGGATTATGTGGAGGCTTTTTAGGCTATTCGTTAAAGAAAAGATGAGGGGAAAATGATTGTAGATCCAATTGAAAAAGCAATGAAGGAACTAGGCTATTATGAGTTAAGACCAGTTCAAGAAATCAGTAAACAAAAGTTTGAAGAGAAAACTTCATTTGCTTTACAAGCAAAAACAGGTTCAGGAAAAACATTAGCTTTTCTTTATCCTGCTTTAAAAGAAATTGATGAAACTTGTGATAAGACACAATTGATTATCATTTCTCCAACTCGTGAACTTGCGATGCAAACAAGCTCTTTAGCTAAAAAATTGGCTTCTTTTACACGGATTCCAATTGTCACTTGTATTGGTGGTATACCGATTAATAAACAAATAAATTCTTTGAAACATCGACCATTAGTTGTGATTGGTACACCAGGAAGATTACTTGATTTACATGAACAAGGCTATTTACAAGTAGATGGAGTGAAAAGACTAGTTTTAGATGAAGCGGATCAAATTATTTCAACTGGACAATATGAAGAAACAGCTAGTTTATTAAACAAAGTGAATGCTTGTTTGAGCTTATATTCAGCAACGATTAATGATAAAGTAAAACGCTTTATTTCTAGTGATACTACAGTTATTTCTCTTGATGAAGCAAAGGTGAATGATGCGATTATTGCTAGCTACGTAAAAACAGAAGATAAATTAGATACATTATTTACATACTTTAAAACAAAAGAGATTACTTCTTGTATTGTATTTGTTAGTCATAAAGAAAGTGCGATGGTTTTAACGAAAGAATTAAAGAAAAGAAATATCTTATGTTCTGCTTTCTCTAGTTTATATAATGAAAGAAAAAGACTATCTGTACTTAAAGAATTTAAAGAAGGAAAGATACGAGTACTTGTAGCGACTGATGCTTTAGCTAGAGGTATGGATATACAGGATGTGTCAGATATTATCCATTATGAGCTTCCAGAAGACATAGAAACACTCATTCATCGCTCTGGTAGAACAGCACATAATACGAGTAGTGGAAATGTACTTGTATTACTTAGTGAAAATGATTTAGATAGTGAAGTCGGTAAATATTGTATAAAAAACTTTAAGCCATATGAATTTCAAACAAAAAAAGTAGGAAGTTTAACAAAAACGATTGAAAAAGAAAAAGAGAAGACTACGGGTGTAACTAAACTATTAATTCGTTGTGGTAGAAAAGATAAGATTAGACCGAAAGATATTATTGGAGCATTATGTACAATTTATCCATTTGAAAAAATAGGAACACTTGATATACAAGATAACTATTCGACAGTACTCATTTATGAAAAAAATGCATCATTAAATGAGTTAACGATTAAAGGGAAAAGAAGAAAAATAGAAAAGACAAAGGCAGATATTTGAAAATATTTGCCTTTTTTAAGAAAAGGTTTAAAAAATATGTTTTTTTGGTTGACATAAAAAGTGACTTCAGTATAATTCAGTGGTGCAAATATGGAAATCTTTGTTCAACTCGTACAAGAAGACACAGTCTCACGTCAAAAAACAGTACTCGCAGATACTAAAGCAAGTTATATCGATAGAGTATTAACATATACAGAAAAAGATAACCCGAATGTAAAACATGAGATTTCTTTTTTTAACGACTATGTAATCTTAAAAAGACATGCAGATATTAAAAGTGAAACGTATTTACGCCTAAATAAAAGAGGTGTAGCGAAAATCACGAGTGAGTATGGAGAAATGAAATTTAGTACATATTTACAAGAATATAAACGTGAAGAAGATCGAATCACAATTCGATATTGTATATATCAAGGTAATGAAGTAGTAACATCCCAAATATTAGTTTGGATATTGAAAGGATTGAAGATATGAGTGAAATAGAAGTTACTCTAAAACAAGCATTTATTAAAGCAATACAAGATGCATATTCTATTACATTATTAGAAAATGAAGTAGAGTTAAGCTTACCAAAAGATAAGGCTCATGGTGACTATGCGACAAATGTAGCGATGAAATCATCTAAGAAAATTGGTGGTAAACCAAGAGATATTGCTGAAAACATCGAAAAACATTTTGATTATACAAGTACTGGTGTAGATCATTTAGAGATTGCCGGTCCTGGTTTTATCAATTTATTTATGAAGAATGATTCTTTACAAGCTGTTATCACAAAAGTATTAGAAAAGAAAGATACTTATGGTCAAAGTGATGCAGGTAAAGGAAAGAAAATTAATATTGAATATGTTTCTGCTAACCCAACTGGTGACTTACATCCAGGTCATGCACGCGGTGCAGCTGTTGGTGACTCTTTAGCTCGTATCATGAAGATGGCTGGTTACAATGTAACTAGAGAATATTATGTAAATGATGCTGGCAACCAAATTAATAATATGGCTTTATCTTTACAAGCTAGATACTTACAAGCTTGTGGGAAAGAAGCAGAAGTGCCAGAAGATGGATATCATGGTGAAGATTTAATCAATATCGCTAAGAATATTGTTAGTGAATATGGTGACAAATACGCTAATGTAGATCCTACTGAATCCTATGCATTCTTTAGAAACTATGGTTTAAAAGCGGAATTAGATAAATTAAAGAGTGACTTAAAAGAATATCGTGTTGAATTTGATGTATGGACAAGTGAACAAGATATTCGTAATAGAGGACTTGTTGAAAAAGCTTTAGCAACATTAAAAGAAAAAGGCTATACATATGAACAAGATGGTGCTCTATATCTAAGAACAAGTGATTTAGGTGATGATAAAGATAGAGTATTAATCAAGAGTGATGGTTCTTATACTTATTTCACACCAGATATTGCATACCACTTAGATAAGTTGGATAGAGGATTTGATGAACTAGTTGATTTATTCGGTGCTGATCATCATGGCTATATTCCTCGCTTAAAAGCAGGTATTCAAGCATTAGGTTATCCTAGTGAAAAATTGAATGTCGATATCATCCAAATGGTTAGAATGATTAAAGATGGTGAAGAATTCAAACTATCTAAACGTTCTGGCAAAGGTATTGCTTTAAGAGACTTACTAGAAGAAGCAGGTGTTGACGCTGTAAGATACTTCTTTGTATCTAGAGCAGGTGATACACAAATGGACTTTGATTTAGATTTAGCAACAAAGAAATCTAATGATAACCCTGTTTATTATGCTCAATATGCACATGCTAGAATGTGTTCTATTTTAAGCAAAGGTGAACATATCGCTAGTGCAACTAAGTTTGACTTAATTACAACAGAAAAAGAAATGACTTTATTAAAGGAAATGAATGAATTTGAAAAGACGATTGCGGATGCAGCAAATTCTCGTATGCCTCATAAAGTTGTGAACTATATTACTAAGTTTGCTCAAGCATTCCATAGCTACTACAACGACAGTAAGATTGTTGATGAAGAGAACTTAGAACTTTCATCTCAAAGATTAGCTTTGGTACAAGCATGCGAAATAACATTAAAGAATGCGTTAAATAGTATTGGTGTAAGCGCACCAGATCATATGTGAGGTGACTAAAATGGCAGTAAAAAAAGAAAATATGACTGACGTAGCATATAATATCCTACTAAATTGTGATGGAGAACTTTCTTTCCCTCAACTTTGGCAAGAAGTTTTAAAGAATATGGATATTCCAGAAGATAAACGTTCTAGAAAAAAAGCACAATTTTATTCTGAATTAATGTTAGATACAAGATTTGCTTCATTAAAAGGAAATATGTGGGATCTTCGTAATCGTCGTAAATTTGATGAAGTACATAGTGCTCAAAGTATTATCGATGAATTTGAAAATGATACAGATGATATCGACGAAGAGGAAGAAGTACAAGAAACAGTTAAAAACGAAGAAGAATTCTAGTAAAGAGAGGGCAAACCTCTCTTTTTGTATAATTTCATGATGTACTTCTTTAATTTTGTAGTGAGTTGTCGTAAAATAAATTTGCCAAATAGGAGGTATGAATTACTTATGGTAATGGTTTCTGCAACAGAAATGATCAACAAAGCCCACGAGGGCCATTATGCAATTCCTGCATTCAACATTAATAACTTAGAATGGACTAAAGCTGTTCTTGCTGGATGTGAGAAAGCAAAATCTCCAGTTATCTTAGGTGTATCTGAAGGTGCTGGAAAATACATGACAGGTTTCAAAACTGTAGCTGACATGGTTAAAGATGTACATGATTCAATGGGAATCACAGTTCCAGTAGCTCTTCACTTAGACCACGGTTCATTTGAAGGTGCTAAAGCTTGTATCGAAGCTGGTTTTACATCTGTAATGTTTGATGGATCTCACTATGATTTCGAAGAAAATCTAGAAAAATCTAAAGAAATCATCGCACTAGCTCATTCTAAAGGTGTATCTGTAGAATGCGAAGTTGGTGGTATCGGTGGTACTGAAGATGGTGTTACATCTAATGGTGAATTAGCTGATCCAAAAGAATGTGCTACTATCGCTGCTTTAGGAGTTGACTTCTTAGCTGCTGGTATTGGTAACATTCACGGTGTATATCCTGCTAACTGGGCTGGTCTAAACTTTGATCGTCTAGATGAAATTAATCATGCAGTAAATGGTAAACCACTTGTATTACATGGTGGTTCTGGTATTCCATTCGAACAAGTTCACAAAGCAATTACATTAGGTGTATCTAAAGTAAATGTAAATACTGAACTACAACTTGAATTTGCTAAAGCTACTCGTGAATATATCGAAGCTGGTAAAGATCAAGAAGGTAAGGGATATGATCCTCGTAAACTATTAAAGCCAGGTTGCGATGCAATCACAGCTAAAGTAGTTGAAATGTGCGGAGCATTTGGTTCTGCTGACAAAGCTTAAGCTTTCTAGAAATTAGACACTTTATGAAAATGAAGTGTCTTTTTTTTATTGTTATGTTCGTGTAAAATTGACCATGGAGATAGATATTGTGATTAAAGCGATTTTATTTGATATGGATGGAATCCTTTTTGATAGCGAAGGATTTTACTACGATGGAAATTACAACCAACTCGTTGAGTTAGGATATACAGGGAAAAAAGAAGCTTTATTAGATGGTGTGGGACAAACAGTAGAAGGCATTATTAACCTCTATTATGATTTGTTAGACCATAAAGTTTCTAAAGAAGAAATTAGACGAACAAACGATGCATATTATGAAAAGCATCCTATTGTGACAAAAGAATTAATGTTTGAATATGTACCAGAAATGGTAAAGAAATTACATGATGATGGATACAAGCTTGCATGTTGCTCATCTTCACCATTAATTGTGATTGAAGATTGTTTAAAAGATATGGGTATAAGAAAGTATTTTGATTATATTCAATCAGGTGAAGAAATTCGTCACCCTAAACCTGCTGGGGATATATATGAACTCGCATCTGAAGCACTTTGTGTAACACGTGAAGAATGTATTGTCTATGAAGATAGTGACAAAGGTATAGAAGCTGGTAAGAATGCGGGCATGTTTGTTATCGCAAGAAAAGATAATCGCTTTAAACAAACACAAAGTAAAGCAGACAAAATCGTTAATGATATTGTGGAAATGGTAGATTATGTAGAAAGGAAGAATGCGTGATGGAAGAAGTAATTAAAATATGTGGAGGAACAAGATTAAATGGTGAAGTCACTATATCTGGTTCAAAAAACGCAACTGTTGCCTTAATTCCTGCCGCAATATTAGCTAATGGCCCAGTAACAATTTTTGGAGTACCAGGAATTGCGGATGTAGATGCATTATCTGAAATATTAAAAATATTAAATGTTGAAGTAAGAGAAGAAAGAGAACATCTCATTATTGACCCTACAAATATGATCAATGTTGATTTAGACCAAGATGTTGTTACTAAGCTTCGTGCGTCATATTACTTTATGGGTGCCTTACTTGGTAAATATGGCCATGTACGAATGAAAATGCCTGGTGGATGTTATTTAGGCCCTAGACCAATTGATCTTCATCTAAAAGGATTTGAAGCCTTAGGAGCAACGGTAGAATACGAAAGAGGATGTTATAACATTACAGCAGAACACTTAGAAGGAAATAAAATCTTCTTAGATATTCCTTCTGTTGGAGCAACCATTAACATCATGATGGCTGCGGTATACGCTAATGGTAGAACAACCATCGAAAATGCCGCAAAAGAACCAGAAATTATTGACGTTGCGACATTATTAAATAAAATGGGCGCTAATGTTAAAGGTGCTGGAACAAATGTGATTACGATTGATGGTGTGGATAGCTTAAGAGGATGTTTCCATGAAATTATCCCTGATCGTATTGAAGCAGGTACATTCCTGATCATGGCTGCCGCATGTGCAGATAAAATGAAAATCACCAATGTTATCCCTAAACACATTGAAGCTTTAACAAGTAAATTAGAAGAAATGGGTGTACAAATGGATATCGGTATCGATACGATTACCGTTACACATAGCGATGACTTACATCCAATTGATATAACAACAAAACCTTATCCTGGTTTTGCGACAGACTTACAACAACCTTTAACAGCTCTTTTAACACAGGTTTCAGGGGATAGTCGTGTTGTTGATACAATTTATACGGAAAGATTTAAACATTGCTTAGAACTACAAAGAATGGGTGCTGATATCGATATTGATAATGGCTCTTGTGTCATTAAAGGACCATCTAAGCTATATGGGGATAAAGTCTATGCTACTGATCTTAGATGTGGAGCAAGTCTAGTGATTGCTGGATTATTAGCAGAAGGCGAAACAGAAATTCATGATATTTATCATATCGATAGAGGATATTATGATATCGATGAAAAAATTAAGGGACTTGGCGGAAATATTCGTCGAGAAAAAGTTGAATAGTAAAAAGTTTTATGATATTATTGCCATGCACTTTCTTTAAGTTCGCATGTAACTTAAGGCAGAAGGGAGAAGAAAAATGAAAGAAAACATTCATCCAAATTACTACAAAACTAAAGTAGTATGCACAAGTTGCGGTTCTGAATTTGAAACAGGTTCTACATTAAAAGAAATTAAAGTAGATACATGTTCAAACTGTCATCCATTCTATACTGGTCGTCAGAGATTCGCACAAGCACAGGGTCGTGTAGAACGTTTCAACAAGAAGTACGGTCTAGGCAAGTAGTGAATTTAAAGTCTATGGAAATTTCTATAGACTTTTTTTCTGTATTCATGAGATTCTTTTGAGTCTCATCTTTTTCTTATGGTAATTTTCTTGTAAAATGTTTAAGGCATAAACGATAAAAAAGAGGAGGTAAAATTCTATGAAGAAAAATCAAAAAGATCTATCAAAAGAAGAAATTTGTAATCTTTTATTATCGGAGAAACAAGAAGGAAAAGAAATTGAAGAAAAAGAACTATATGATTTAGCAACAAAAAATCATTTATCAGATGAAGATGTAGATGCTTTATTTGATTGGTCGCAAGAAAATGGCATCGATGTTGAAAGCGAAGAAGATAATTTTGATTCTGAAGATGAAGAATTATTAGAAGAAAGCGAAGAAAACGAAGATGAAGAAGACACTTCTACAGAAGATACAGAAATTCACTCTACGGATTCAATGAAGGTATATCTAAATGAAATCGGTAGCTTTCCTCTTTTGACTGCAGAACAAGAAAAGGAAGTAGCCAAAAAGGTACAAGAAGGAGATGCTAGTGCTAAAGAATTATTAATTAATAGTAATTTAAGACTTGTTGTATCGATTGCTAAAAAATATGCAGGACATGGCTTAACGTTCCAAGATTTAATCCAAGAAGGAAATATAGGCTTAATGCGTGCAGTTGAAAAGTTTGATTATACAAGAGGGTTCCGCTTTAGCACTTATGCGACTTGGTGGATTAAACAGGCGATGACTCGTGCTATCAATAATCAAGCAAGAGATATTCGTATTCCAGTTCATTTAAACGAACAAATCGTTAAAGTTAATCGTGCAGAACGTGCATTAATCCAAAAGCTAAATCGTGAACCAACGGAAGAAGAAATCGCTAAAGAAGTTGGAAATATTACAGCAGAAAGAGTAAGAGAAATTAAATCATTAAACATGGATACAATTTCTTTAGAAACTCCTGTGAGCGATGATGAAAGTTCTACAATTAGTGACTTCGTACAAGATGAAAGAACAATTGATCCTGCTGAATATACAAATAATGTTTACTTAAAAGAAGAAGTTAATCGTATTCTTCAAGAGTTACCAGAACGTGATCAAATGATTTTAAAAATGCGTTTTGGTTTAATCGATGGAACACCAAAAACATTACAAGAAGTTGGGGATGTTTATAATGTGACAAAAGAAAGAGTAAGGCAACTAGAAGCGAATGCTTTAAGAAAATTAAATCGTAGCTTTGCTCACAAAGAAGATTTTCAGGAGTGGAAGAAATAATTTATGAGTGAGATGTATAAACAATATCGTAAAGGATGGCTAGAAGTTATTTCTGGTTGTATGTTTGCGGGTAAAACAGAAGAATTGATTCGTCGTATCAATGTATTACAATTTGCAAAACAAAAGATACTTGTCTTTAAACCAAGAATTGATAATCGATATAGTGAAACAAAAGTCGCAAGTCATGCTGGTAGTATGGTAGATAGTATCTTGATTGATAAAGCTAGTGAAATATTAGATTATGTTACAGCAGATACAGATGTAGTCGCTATCGATGAAGTACAATTCTTAGATGAAGATATTATTGAAGTAACAGAAGTTCTTGCAAAACATGGTATTAGAGTGATGTGTGCAGGATTAGATACAGATTTTAGAGGACAACCATTTGGTGTTATGCCAATACTTTTAACAGAAGCTGAATTTGTGACAAAGTTAACTGCTGTTTGTACAGTATGTGGAGGACCCGCAACAAGAACACAACGTATTGTGAATGGTGTAGCAGCGAATTGGAATGATCCAACAATTGTCGTAGGCGCTAAAGAAGCATATGAGGCTAGATGTAGACATTGTCATGAAATCATCGGTAGACCTAGACGCTTACAAGATCCTTTAAAGAAATAGGAGGTTTTATGGACGCAATTAGAGAAAAATTACATGAATTAGAAAAACAATATAATGAAATCAATGCAAAATTGAGTGATGAAGAAGTTGTTAAAAATCCTAAAGAATTAACACGTTTATCTAAAGAAGAAGCTCGTTTATCACAACCTGTAGATGCTTTACATAAACTAGAAGCACTAGATAAAAGAATTGAAGAAGCAGAAGAACTATCAAAAGATGATGATGCGGAAATGAAAGAAATGGCCGCAATGGAATTAGAAGAATGTGTTCCTGCTAGAGAAGAACTTCTTAACCATATCCAACATTTACTTATTCCTAGAGATCCTGATGATGATCATGATGTCATTATGGAAATTAGAGGTGGTGCTGGAGGAGATGAAGGAAATATCTTCGCTGGTGACTTATTCCGTATGTATTCTAAATATGCTGAAAATATGGGATGGAAAGTTCAAGTATTAGAAGCTAGTGTAAGTGAAGCTGGTGGTTTTAGCCAAATTGTATTCTCTGTAAAAGGAACAGATGTATATAAGCATCTAAAATTTGAATCTGGTGCTCACCGTGTACAAAGAGTACCTAAGACAGAAGCACAAGGTCGTATTCATACTTCTACTGCAACAGTTCTTGCGCAACCTGAAGCAGAAGAAACAGATATCGATATTGATCCAAAGGATTTAACAATTGAAACACACCGTGCTAGTGGTGCTGGTGGACAACATATCAACAAAACAGACTCTGCTGTACGTATTGTACATATTCCTACAGGAATTACAGTCAATTGCCAAGAAGGTAGAAGCCAAATTGAAAATAGAGAAACTGCGATGCGTTTAATTAGAGCTCGTGTATACGAAGAATTAAAACGTCGTAAAGAGGAAGAAGAAGGAAAGATTCGTAGAGAAAAGATTGGTACAGGAGATCGTAGTGAAAAAATCCGTACTTATAACTATCCTCAAAACCGTGTAACTGACCACCGTATTGGTTTAACAATTACACAACTTGATCGTATTATGGAAGGTAAGCTAGATGATGTTATCGGTGGTTTACTTGCTGAAGAAGAAAAAAGAAAGTTAGAGGATGCAGAGTAGTGACTACGTTCTCTAAAAAAGTTCGTTTATACGAAAAGAAGTGTTCTGAAAATAATATTCCTGAAGAAACAGTAATGGCATATCTTGTTGAGATTAGTAATCGCGAAAGATATAACTTATACATGAATTTTGATGAAGAGATGCCTAGTTTCTTAGAAGAAGAATTTGATGCAGGAATGGCTAGAATCCTAAATGATGAGCCATTAGGCCATGTATTAGGTTATTCTTGGTTCTATGGCTATAAGATGATTGTGAATGGGGATGTATTAATTCCTCGTTATGAAACAGAAGAATTATGTGGACATATCTTATCTAGAATTGATGAGTATTTTGGTGATAAACAAGAATTAGATGTAGCAGACGTTGGTACAGGATCTGGTGCAATTGCGATAGCTTTATGTAAAGAAGAACCTAAGATTAAAATGAGTGCCACAGATATTTCTGAAGAAGCTTTAGAAACAGCGAAACAAAATGCAGTAAATAATGAAGCGAATATCACTTTCTATGCTGGTGATATGCTTAAGCCATTAATCGAAAAGGGAATTAAGCTTGATATATTAGTATCTAATCCACCATATATACCAAGTCACGAAGAAATGGAACATGCAGTTGTGGATTATGAACCTCATGTCGCTTTATTTGGTGGTGAAGATGGTCTTAAATTCTATCGTGAAATCTTTAGAGATTGTAAACAAGTGCTAAAAGATAAAGCATTCATGGCTTTTGAGATGGGATATGACCAAAGAGAAAGAATGACAAATTTAGTACAAGAAATGTTACCAGAGGCTAGATTTGAGATATTAAAAGATATGAATGGCAAAGATAGAATGCTATTTGTATATTTTTCTCTATAATTTTTGGGGAATTTGATACTTTTTCGCGAATAACATATATAGGAGATATATGTTATGAAAAAGAAAAAGAAGAAATTAACTAAGCTAGGAAGAAGATTATCATATCTTCTCCTTTTGTTTTCCCTTGTTGTATGTTGTGCGTCATTATATGACATTTACATTCATCATGCTTCATACAAAGAAGGTGAAAAAGTCTATGAAGAAATCATAGAGACAAAGAAAACATCACAAGACGTAAATAAGCATGATGCCTTAGCACAAACAAACAAGGATTATGTTGGATGGTTAAAGCTAGAAGATAGTGTAATAGATTATCCAGTTGTACAAGGTGAAGACAATGAGTATTATCTAGAACATTTGTTTGATGGAAAAGAAAATCATATGGGATGTATTTTTATGGATTATGAAAATAATCCTGAATTTACAGATAAGAATACATTTTTATATGGTCATCATACGAATACTGGCTCAATGTTTTATGCACTAGAAAACTATAAAGATCAAAACTATTACAATAGTCATAAAGAATTGACCTTAGAAACAAAAGAAACGAGTTATTCCATTAAACCATTTGCAGGTTTATTACTAAAAGGGACAGACTCTTTTATTCAATTATCCTTTGAGGATAATGAAGCTTTTATGAATTATGTTAGAAGTGTAAGAACTGATAGTATATTTGAAAGTCCTATAACAGTTAAATCATCAGATAAACTATTAACAATGGTAACTTGTACAGATGATTTTTATGATGCTAGACTTGCTATATTTTGTGTGTTAGAAGAAATGTAAAGAAATACGAAAACTAAACGAATGAAAAACCCTTTGATTATATTATGTCAAAGGGTTTATTTCTATTAGCTGATTTTATTGAGTGATAGATCATCACCATTTTTTACAATATCGTAAATACCAACTTCACCATCAATTTTGAAATATTTGTTGAGTAAAAATTTTTCATAAGAATCACTTTCTACAATAACAAATCTATCGTATTGACTTAACAAATTGATTAAATTAGGTTCATATAAAGTACATACTGCGTCGACCGAAGAATCATATAGATAATAACGACTTACATATTGGAAAAAGTAATTTGTCATTTGTCCATCACTATCACTACCATACATTAGATATTTAATATCATCTTCTTGGCTCCAATTGTCTCCTACAATACTACTAATCGTGTGGGGAAGAGAGCTATTGTAATTAGAATCAATTGATGCCATACCATTGTATTCACTAGTTAATATAAGTATCATCACTGATAAACTAATTAAGATTGTTTTTTGATAATTATGCTTATCTTGCGGCACGGTAAATAGCATATGACCAGTTTCATCATAAAGTATGCTTTCTTGAATGATACTTGCTAAACTTAATACTAGTGCACCAACAAATAGAACAATAATACTGCTAGCGTATCGTTCAAAACCTGCTAATTCTATTGCTTCGTCTTGTGGCATGGAAAAGACATATAGGGCTAATATACCAGCATAATATAAGATAACCATTATATCTAAAGCTAATAAATCTCTTTTTAGCTTATACCATCTTTTTTGATAACGCCATTGAATAAAGAAATATATTGCAATAACTAGAATATTACAAATAATAAAACCAAGAAAAGGTCGTGAACTTATATCGACACAAGCCTTTAAGTAATTTGTGATAATTGTTTGTACATCACTAGTAGTTTTAATCGCTGTTGTAGATAACGAAAACTTATTTTCAACGCCAGAGAATATTAACTTCACATGAATTTGCCAAGCAATATAGCTAGATAAACTCAAAAGTAATGTAAGTAAAGCTAATCCTTTTTCTCTTAAATTTAAAGTCTTGCTTGTTTCTATAAGAAAAGTACAGACAATAATGAATAGATAAATGATCCCGGTTGATTTTACAATCACAAGTAAAGCTTGTAGGGGAAGTAAAAGGATAAGCATCTTTCCTAAATCATCTTTAAAACGATTAATAATCACAAAACAAACTAGTACGATTAATGGCAAAATGAAATCTACTAATAAATTATTGATGCGAATGGTTAAATTGAAAAAAGATAAAGTGGATAAACCGGCTCCAAGTATTGCGGATAAAAGAAAACATTGTGGTTTTTTAATTAATCCAAACAAGCTATAAAATAATGCAAAGATTAATAATCCTTGAGTTAGGATTAGTACATTTTCACTATGTCCTAAAAATAAGGCGGCATAATATAATAGTGAAGAAGTACCAAGGGGATAATTACTAAAACCAACTAAGCTATCTTTTGCACTAGGAAAGGCATTATTTGCTATCATTACCTTAACAACAGTAGCCCAATGTGAAAAGTTATCATAGTGTAATAAGTGTTCTTTTAATAGTAATAGCAAAAATGGGATACAACCAATGAAAAAACAATAATCTAATAAATGGAATTTATTGTTACTATGTAAATTATCTTTTTTTCTTCTGGTGAAAAAATAAATGAAGAATAGAATCCCAATAACATAAACACCACAAGAAACGGGATATAAAATGTTAAAAATACCACCAAAGTAAACAATTATACTAATACTAGAAATTACAAATGTAGGTATGAAACAAAAATCAATTTTTAGTATTCTTTTAGCTAATGCTAAATAACCAACAAAAGAAACAATAAAACCAGTTATTGATAATATACTAAGCAACATTTTCATCTTTTTTGCCTTCCTTTATTTGATGAACTAAGTAACTAGTACGCTTTTTGAAAATTCTAACCAAGTCATCAAAAGTAGTATTCCAACTATCAATTTCTTTTGTGATACCAGTATCACGATCATAAATAAATTGAATATATTCTTTTTTATCATTTTCAGTGATTGGTTCAACTGACAAAGAATACATATAGTAGTTTTTGTCGTCTTCCTTTTCTTGAAAAGTATTTACTAACTTACCATTTAAATTTGTTTTATATAATTCATTTTCTAACGTAAGTTGAACTTCTATTACATCTTCAGGTAGTTCAATTTCACTTTTGATTAACAATCCCATATCAGATAAATTAACGGTTTTACATTTAATTTCATTATTATTCATAATTATTTTTGCATCAATTACAGCATCGATTCTTTCGGATTTTCTAGGCATTTGTCTACCCATCATAAAGCTAACAGCATATAGTAAAGCAATTAGGTTGTAGCATAACCAATAAATGATTACAGCACTATATACTAGTGCAATACCATACTTTCCTCTTACAAAGCGTATTATCGCAAGTACGGATAAAACGATTAACACGAGGTGAGGTAGCATGTATAAAAGAGCTCTACTATTTTCTTTTTGTTTTTTCTTGCTAGTAACTTTAAATTTTTTTTCTCTTATATGAAGAGTTTCAAGAAAAACAGGAATAATTAAAGAAGGGGCTAAAGTAGTATCAATGATTTGACTCCATTTTTGACTTCTTACATTATTGGACAATTGTTTCATTGATAAACTGTAGAAGAAATAACTAGGTAACCAAAAGATTAATAATTGTATCAAGTTACAATCAACAACTCTAAAATCAAATAAGGTAAACATAATTGGAGCTAGGATAAAAATGATTCTATTAAAGAAAGACCACCAATAAAGAAATGCATTTAAATAAGTAACTCTAGCACTAAAAGATAGTTTATTAGAGAATATTGCATGAGTATTTTGAATACTTTGAATAACACCTCTTGCCCAACGTATACGCTGTTTCATCATTGACTTTACATCAGTTGTAGATAAACCATGAGCTTCAATTGTATCTGTTGCGTAAGTTACATAGCCAGCCATTTGTAGACGGCAACTTGTCTCATAATCTTCTGTTATCGTGTGATATGGAAATCCATCAATATCTTCCATTGCTTTACGTAAAATAACGGTATTACTACCAGTATATGCACATGCATTAGAAGAATTACGCATTTGGTTTACTTCGATAGAGAAGAAATCTTGTTCATTAGGAATCTTATCTTCTGCATATAAATTGAATTGGAATAAATCTAGATTATAAAAGCTTTGCGGTGTTTGAATTAAACCAATTTTTAAGTTTTCATCAATCTCATCTTCATTTTTTAAGCGCCACACACCATGATCGTTGATGTAATAAGGTAGTAAAAAATAAGGGACAGTGTCCATTAAGAATGTGCGTCTTGGAATCATATCCGCATCAAATGTAGCAATTAAAGGTGAATCAGTTTTAGATAAAGCATTGTTCAAATTACCTGATTTAGCATGTTTGTTATTTTCAATACTCAAATATCCTATATTTAATTGGTTTGCTAAATCAAAGACTTCTTTTCTACAAGTATCATCACAGAGATAAATATGAACTTTATTTTTATCAGGATAATCCATATATGTACAAGCACTAGCTGTTTTATATAAGATATCACATGGTTCATTATGTGTTGCAATAAACACATCAATATCAGGATACTCGTAATCTGGTAGAACAGGCATGTCTAAATGTCCGTCATCTGCCTTTGATTTACGATAATATAATTCAAAAGTAGTCATAACGGTAACTGTTTCTGCAATCCATAACATAAGAGCGAAAATCATTTGAAATAATCCTTGATTTAAAGGTAAAGTAAAAAATAATCGCCATAGCAAATAAATGGTCATTAATATAGCAGTAAAAATAAATAAACACTTTTGTTTATGATTCTTGTCATTTTTAACCATTACCTTCTTTTTAGCATTCTTTATTTTATTCATTTTTTAAATACCCATTCTTTCTGTAATTTATAACTAAGTAAAAACAGTAAACTATCACCAATTATCTTGGCTAGTTTTTCGCTTATATATAATAAGTGACTTGCTAAATACACAAATATCGAACTCAAAAGCATAATTAAAATACAAAGTGAAATATACTTATACAAGCAATTTTTAACCTTTTTAAAAACAACTTTCTTATTCAATAAATAATTTAGAAACATTGATACTAGTCTTGCACAAACGGTTGCTATAGTGATTCTAAATAAGTTATTAGAAATAAAATATTTAAAGATATCTAAGAACATAAAAGCTAAGCCAATATCCACGAAGGCACATAGTAATGATAATCCCATAAATAGCAGAAAACCTTTAAGCATTGTGACCATAATCTTAAAACTATCTGTAAATGGTTTGAAATGACTGCCTGTATTATTATCTTCATATACAGTTGCTATAGGGATTTCTTTAATATCTAAATGATTTTCGACACAAGATATTAATACATTCGTTTCATATTCATAGCGATCACCCTTGATGCTTTTCATAAATTGTAGATGTTCACTAGAAAATCCTCTTAATCCTGTTTGGGTATCACTTATATGTTTATGAAATAAAAGATAAAAAAGAATGCTTGAAAAACGATTGCCAAACAATGATCTAAAAGGAACATCATTGCCTGAAAAATCTCTTACGCCTAATATTAAAGCGTTAGGGTTCTTTTTAAGTTTATTTAGAATATTCACTACATCATCAGCAATATGTTGACCATCACAATCTACTGTTGCAATATCTGTTTTATCACTTCTTTTTCTTAAGATGTAATCATAGCCATACTTAAGTGCATAACCTTTACCTTTGTTTACACTATATCCAATTACATCACAATGTGGATTCTTCTTAAGAGTATCAAAAATATGAGTATACTCTTTGCTTGATCCATCATTGACAATGAGAATATCTTTAATTCCTTTAGCACATAATTCATCAACATAAGTAAGCATTTTATTTGATGGACAATATGTAGGAATTAATACACATGCTTCATCTAACATTGATAGTTATCCTTTCCTAGAGAAGAGTGGCTATTTTTGAAAATCTCCCTGTTATTTTCCTTTTTAGCCAATAAAAAAAGCATTAATAGTGGATTAAAAAAACACATATTAATGCAACTCTTCTACCATATATGTATGTACAAACTTCAGTACAAAATACTTAGGCAAGTAGTTTTGCGTCAATGCATTTCTGCATCTATGCCCATGTAACATTATGTAACATACCGCAAAATAGTAAGCCTTACCGCAAAGACTTGTCAAACAATATTTTTGCCGCTTTCATCTATTGTATGACAACATCTTTTCTTAAAATAATCCTAAAAATATAAAATATAAAAAATGGATATTATCTTGCATTGAATGAGTTTATCTACTATCATAATTGATTAGAAAATACTTGGAGGAAATACTAAATGTTAACAGTTTTGAATCATCCACTTATCACTCATAAATTAACGCATATGCGTAAAACAGACACTTCTACGAAAGATTTTCGTGAAAGTCTAGATGAAATTGCAGAATTAATGGCTTACGAAGTATGCCGCGATTTACCAACTGAACCAGTTGAAATTGAAACACCTGTTTCACCATGTGTTGGCTATGAATTAAGTAAAGAAGTAATTATTGTACCTATTTTACGTGCTGGTATTGGCTTATTAGATGGTATTCGTCGTTTAGTTCCAACAGCTAAAGTTGGCTTCATTGGTTTATATCGTGATGAAGAAACACTAGAACCACATGAATATTTCGCTAAATTCCCTAAAGGATTAGAAGACGCAGTAGTTATGGTTGTAGACCCAATGCTTGCGACTGGTGGTAGTGCTGTAGCAGCGTTAGATGCAGTTAAAGCTCGTGGTGCTAAGAACATTAAACTAGTATGCTTAGTTGGTGTGCCAGAAGGTGTAGAAGCAGTACAAAAAGCACATCCAGATGTTGATATTTATTTAGCAGCTATGGATGATCATCTAAATGAACATGGATATATCGTTCCAGGTTTAGGTGATGCTGGAGATAGAATCTTCGGTACTAAATAATCGATGAATTCAAATTTACTTGCTTTCCTATGCAAAGCCCTTGTATATATGATTAGTTTATTTCTATCATTTTATGCAATGAAAAGCTTTAATTTTGAAAAGCTGATTAAGAAAAATCATGTCCAAGAAGCGCAACTTTTATATGCATTACTTGTGATTGCATTAGCGTATCTTGTGGGACAGTTTTTCTTAGGATTCTTATATTTTGTTTAAAAGGTGGGAAACCACCTTTTTCTAATGTTATAATAAAAGACGTATGAATTTAGTTAAAGGTGCATTTCCATATTTTGTATTACCGTTTGTGATTTCTGTCTGTTTAGTTCCTATATGTAAAAGAATAGGTTTTGCTTTAGGAATCTACGCTGAAGAAAACGCAAGAACAGTACATCATGGAAAAATAGTTAGAATGGGTGGTGTCGCAATATACATTGCGTTTATTGTGTCGTTAACTTTACTTTGGAAAGCTGATGATTCTTTAAATGGTATATTAGTAGGCTCTAGTATCGTATTTATAGGTGCTTTATTAGATGATATATATGATTTACCACCAAAGATTAAATTGTTATTTCAAATAGGTGGAACATTAGCCGCAATGATATTAGGGAATATCTATTTAACAGATTTCCATATTCTATCATTTGATATCTCCAACTCCATTATTACGAAGATTATTTCTTTCTTCTGGATTGTTGGTATAACAAATGCGATTAATTTAATTGATGGCTTAGATGGTTTATCTAGTGGTATTACTTCAATCGTCACATTAACGATTGGTTTACTAGGATTTTTTATGGGGAGAAGAGATATTTGTATCTTAGCTCTATGCTTATCAGGTGCAATCCTAGGTTTCTTACCATATAACTTCCATCCTGCAAGTATCTTTGTTGGCGATTGTGGAGCGCAATTTATGGGCTTTACAGTAGCTTGTATGTCTTTATTAGGATTTAAGACTACAGCGATTATTACACTAGGTTTACCAATTCTAGTATTATTTATTCCGATTAGTGATACTTTGATTGCGATTATTCGTAGAAAATTAAAAGGTCAGGGTATTATGCAAGCAGACCGTGGTCATTTACATCATGTGTTAATGATTAAATTAAAACTTGGACATAAAAGAACCGTTATTATTTTATATATTGTTTGTTTACTATTTGCGGCAAGTGCAATACTAACATACTTTGATCCTATAGCTGGAATAAAAGTAATCTTATTATTATTTTTAGCTTCAGATTTATTTATTGAATATACAGGTATGATTAATCCTAAATGGCATCCTATATTATCAATCATTAATAAATTAACAGGATGGCCTAAAATGGATGATGGTGAAGATCCTGTAGATACAGAACAAAAAGAAGAGAATAGTGCTAAAGAATAAGTGCCTATTCTTTTTTTTGGTTAAGTGTGATATACATTTAGTAGAGTTACATTTTAATGAAAAATTGGAATATCTATAGAAAGCTAGGACTATTATATGGTTTAGTTTGGTCTTTAACTTATACACGTTTAGAAGGTAATATGAGAATATATACAACTTTTCCAATGTATATTTTATTTGCAGTATCTAGTATAAAAGTCATTCAGAATCCTGATAGTACAGAAAAAGAAAAATCAGGGAATAAGAAATTTCTCATATTCATCATGATTACATTTGTTTTGAATATTGTCCGTCTAATAGTAGGGTAGTGTTATTGATTAAGAGGAGATAAGACAATGGAACGAGTTTCTATTGTCTTTTTCATATCAATGATACGTTGATTTTCTGATCCCCTAAATTTTAAACAGATATTTTTCTTTTCTTCGATAAAAGGACCATCTACTAATATATCTAGATAAGATAACATTTCATCTGTTACTTCCGTATATTTTCTTTGTCCTTTTAATAAATCTTTTTCATATACAAATCCTGTATAACTCCAGATATCTTTATTAGGATATTGTGCTTTAACTTTTCTAAGTAAATGAACAAGTTCTCTTTGATTTTCTGGTTCAAATGGTTCTCCACCTAGTAATGTTAATCCTTGTATAAATGAACTATTTAAAGCATCTAATATTTCTTGCTCGGTTTCTACAGTATATTTTTTGCCATAACAAAAATCCCATGTTTCCGGTTGAAAACAGCCTTTACAATGATTTGTACAACCACTTACAAATAAAGTGACACGGACACCTTCACCATCCGCTATATCATATTTTTTTATATTTCCATAATACATATTTGTTTACTCTTTCTAAAACGTATAAATCATTTATCCGTTATTTTTTACCGACTTTAATAAAACTCTATCACAAAATATATACGCAACAATAAAAACGTTTCGTTAAATAAAAAGGAAGCTCAAACATAATTTAATATTAGTTTTTGAACTTCCTTTGTTTCTTATAAGTGAAGAACTCTTTCTTTGATTTCTTGTGTGCGGCCTTGGTTCCAGAATTGTGTGCCAATATAACCACAAGTTCTTCTAGCAACATTTAGCTTTGTTTGATCCGTATTACCACAATTTGGGCATTTCCAGAATAATTTGTGATTTTCATCTTCTTCAATTTTGATTTCACCATCATATCCACATACTTGGCAATAATCACTCTTTGTGTTTAATTCAGCATACATAATTGTGTTATAAATATGCTTCATTAAGGCAAGAACTGCAGGAATGTTATTTTGCATGTTAGGTACTTCAACGTAACTAATCGCTCCTCCTGGAGAAAGTTCTTGGAATTTAGCTTCTTTTGTTAATTTATCAAATGCATTAATTTCTTCTGATACATGAATGTGATAACTATTTGTAATGTAGTGCTTATCTGTAACGCCTTCGATGATACCAAAACGTTCTTGTAAGCATTTAGCAAATTTGTATGTTGTTGATTCCATTGGTGTTCCATATACAGAGAAGTCAATGTTTGTTTCAGCTTTCCATTTGTTACAAGCATCATTTAAGTGTTGCATTACAGCTAGAGCAAAGTCTTCTCCTTCTTTTGTTGTATGAGAGACACCTGTCATATATTTAACACATTCACATAATCCACCATAACCTAGAGAAATTGTTGAATAACCGTTATATAAAAGCTTATCGATTGTTTCACCTTTTTCTAGTCTAGCGATAGCACCATATTGCCATAGAATAGGGGCAACATCACTTGGCGTACCTTTTAAACGGTTGTGACGAATCATAAGTGCTCTATAACATAAATCTAAACGTTCATCGAAGATTTCCCAGAACTTCTTCATATCTTTATTTGAAGAACAAGCAACATCAACTAGATTGATTGTAACAACGCCTTGGTTGAAACGACCGTAGTAACGATGTTCTCCTTCAACATAATCTTCAGCGTGAGGAATATTACCGACACCAGCTTCAGTGAAACGGTCTGGTGTTAAGAAAGATCGACAACCCATACATGGATAAACATCTCCCTTTAGTTTTTTCATCATTTTAGCAGAAATATAATCTGGAACCATTCTCTTTGCAGTGCATTCAGCTGCTAGTTTTGTTAAGTAATAATACTTAGAATCTGGTTCAATGTTATCTTCATCTAAAGCGTAGATTAGTTTAGGGAAGGCTGGTGTGATATAAACACCTTTTTCGTTTTTAACACCTAGCATTCTTTGTTTTAATGTTTCTTCAATGATTAACGCTAAGTCATCTCTTGTTTGTCCTTCAGGTACTTCATCTAAATACATGAATACAGTAACAAATGGAGCTTGGCCATTCGTTGTCATTAATGTGATGATTTGGTATTGAATAGTTTGTACACCAGTAGAAATTTCTTTTCTTACACGTGCTTCAGCAAGTTGCTTGATTTTTTCATCACTTAATTCAATGCCTGCATCTTCCATTTCTTGTTTAACCGCTTTAACTAATTTTTTACGACTAACATCTACAAATGGAGCTAGATGAGAAAGCGTAATGGATTGACCACCATATTGGTTAGAAGCAACTTGAGCAATGATTTGTGTTGCAATATTACAAGCTGTTGCGAAACTATGTGGTTTTTCAATCTTTGTACCTGTAATGACAGTACCGTTTTGTAACATATCATCAAGGTTTACAAGGCAACAATTGTACATAGGTTGAGCAAAGTAATCAGAATCATGGAAATGAATGATTCCTTGTTCGTGAGCATCTAAAATATCCTTTGGTAATAAGAAACGTTTAGTGATATCTTTAGATACTTCACCAGCCATGTAGTCACGTTGTGTACTATTCACAGTAGGATTTTTATTTGAATTTTCTTGTTTTACTTCTTCATTATAGCGACCGATTAAACTAAGAATTTGTTTATCAGTTGTGTTTGCTTTACGAACTAAAGCTCTTTCATAACGGTAAGTAATGTAGTTATGAGCAACAGTAAATGCATTGTTTAACATTAAAGCATTTTCGACCATATCTTGTATTTCTTCTACAGAAACACTACGCTTTAAATCATTACATTGTTCAACAACAGTTCTTACGATTTCCTTGATTTCATCAAGAGAAATTTGCTTAGAAATGATTGTTGCATCATTCGCTTTGCTGAGTGCGACTTCAATTTTGTCCGCATCAAATACTACTTCTTCACCACTTCTTTTAATTACATTCATGATTCCTACTCCCACTAAAAATGTGTACTGAAACTAAGATAGTTGGATTTGCAACTATCTCACAGCTCATTCAGTATCTCACATAAAAATATAAATTCAAGAATTAAATTTAAGCAGTTTTTCACAATCCGATAACCATGCGATTTTCTTGTATAAAATAATTTTTTCGCAAAGTTTTTAGGTCATGACATGCTATGATTGTTTTATGAATTTAGAAAATAAAAAATGGTTAGTTGCTTGTTCTACAGGGCCAGATTCTATGGCTTTAGTAAAACTCTGTTTAGATCAGAATATTGATTTTGCTATAGCACATGTGAATTATCATCATCGTAAAGAAGCTGAAGAAGAAGAGAAATACATAGTTACATTCGCAAAAGAACATAATATTAAGTGCTTTGTATTAAACAAAACATTTGAATATAAAGGGAATTTTGAAGCACAAGCAAGAATCTATCGGTATGCATTTTTTAAAGAGATTGTCTTAAAAGAAAATTATGATGGTGTTTTAATTGGACATCATCAAGATGATCTTTTAGAAACCTATCTGATGCAAAAAGAAAAGAATCTAATTCCTGAAACATATGGTTTAGCAGAAACGATGTACTATGAAGGAATACTTGTTTATCGCCCATTACTTTCTTATACCAAAAAGGAATTAGAAGAGATATGTAGAACATCTAATATTCGGTATTACATTGATTGCACAAATACAGATACATCCTTATCACGTAATTATATGCGTCATGAAGTACTTGCAAATATGAGAGACGAAGAAAAGAAACAATTGCTTATAGAAATACAAGAAAAAAATAAAGCGATTCTAGATATAAGAGAGAAAGTACAAACATATATTTCTAATGAACGAGTATCTTTAAACGAGTATCGTAAGTTAGAAATAGATGAGCGTTTAACATTACTGCATTTATTTTTAAAACAATATTATCGAGATGATCAAGGAATGAGTTATGCTTTCAAAAAAGAAATTGATTCAATCTTAATGAAACAAAATGATTTCATCATTTCACTAGATGAATATGAGCTTGTACAAGATAATCATTACTTTTTTGTGATAAATAAAGCTAAAGATTTTAGTTACACACTTGAAGAAATAAATGAATTTATACAATGTGAATATTTCACAATGTCTAATATGGGGCAAAAGAGTGAAGGAGTTACTTTGACAAAAGAAGATTATCCAATAGTCATCCGTAACGTTCATGATGGAGATGAAATTTTGATGCGTTTTGGCACAAAGAAAGTACATCGTTATTTTATCGATAGACATGTGCCACTATATAAACGTAAAAGATATCCTGTTGTTGTAAATCGCGAAGGAACAGTCATTTTAGTGCCAGGACTAGGCCCAGATATAAATCATTACTCTATAAAGCCTGATTTTTATGTGTTACAATAAAAAAATATTAAAAGGAGAAAAAATATGTTGCAAGACGACATCAAAAAGGTTTTGATTACTCATGAAGAAATCGTTAAACGTGCTGAAGAATTAGGAAAGCAAATCACAGAAGATTATAAAGATAATCCACCACTAGTAGTGGCATTACTAAGAGGTTCAGTACCTTTTTTGGCTGAATTAATACAACATATTGATTTAGATATCCAATATGATTTTATGGATGTATCAAGTTACGAAGGTACAGAATCTACAGGAGATATTAAAATCTTAAAAGATTTAGATTTTTCTGTTAAAGGTGTAGATATTTTACTTGTAGAAGATATTGTTGACACAGGTAGAACAATCAATTCTGTATGTACACTTTTAGAACATCGTGGTGCTACATCTGTAAAAGTAGTTACACTATTAAATAAACCTTGTAGAAGAGTATGTGAATGCCGTACAAACTATGTTGGGTTTGAAGTGGAAAACGAGTTTGTTGTTGGTTATGGTATGGACTATAATCAAAAATATCGTTGTTTACCATATATTGGTGTTTTAAAGGATGAAGTTTATCAGTAATCCGTATATTAAGGAGAAAACATGCAACAAAAAAATAAGTATTTGAACTATATCCCTTACTTAGTAATGTTAATTGCATTAATTAGCTTATTTAGTATAAGTGGTGGTTCTACAAGCCAAAGTTTATCTTATAGTGAACTTTTGCAAGTCATTGAAACAAAAAAAGTAGATGAGACAGTATTGTCCATAGGTACAAATGTTTCAACAGTTAAAGGAACATATACAGAAGATGGTCTACAAGTAGCTTTTACTTCTACAATTCCAACAAGTGAAGAAAGCAATATACTTGAAAAACTAGATTCTACAAATGTTTCTATCGTCGATGCTGAAGCAAGCAATCTATTTGTAGATACATTAATCTCTATTGTGCCATTTATCCTAATTTTAGTTTGTGGCGTATGGATGATGAATAAAATGGGTGGAGCAGGAAGTGCTAATGCTAAAGCGTTTGACTTTGGTAAATCTCGTGCTCAACTAGAAACAAAAACAAAAGTTCGTTTCTCAGATGTTGCGGGATGTGACGAAGAAAAACAAGAGATGGAAGAAATTATCGATTATCTAAAGTATCCTAAGAAATTCCAAAAGATGGGAGCTCGTATTCCTAAAGGTATCTTGTTATGTGGTCATCCTGGTACTGGTAAAACTTTACTTGCTAAAGCTGTAGCTGGTGAAGCAAACGTGCCATTCTATAGTATTTCTGGTTCTGATTTCGTTGAAATGTTTGTCGGTGTCGGTGCTAGTAGAGTACGTGACATGTTCAAGAAGGCACAACAAACAGCTCCATGCATTATTTTCATTGATGAAATTGATGCTGTGGGTAGACAAAGAGGTGCTGGTTTTGGTGGCGGACATGATGAAAGAGAACAAACACTAAACCAATTACTCGTTGAAATGGACGGTATGGAAGACAATAAGGGTATTGTTGTCATTGCTGCAACAAATAGACCTGACGTTCTTGACCCTGCATTATTACGTGCTGGTCGTTTCGATAGACAAATTACAGTTGCTTTACCAGATCGTAAAGGACGTAAGGCTATCTTAGAAGTTCATGCTAGAAACAAACATATCTCTAAAGATGTAGATCTTGATGGTTTAGCAAAAAGAACTCCTGGATTCTCTGGTGCTGACTTAGAAAACGTATTAAATGAAGCAGCTATATTAGCAGTTCGTGAAGATTTAACAGAAATCAATACAAAACAAGTTGATGAAGCAATTGATAGAGTCATGATGGGACCTGCTAAAAAGTCTCGTACATATGATGATGCAACAAAGAAATTAGTTGCATATCATGAATCAGGACACGCTATTATTGGTTTATATCTAGATAACGCATCTGTTGTTCAAAAGGTAACAATTATCCCTAGAGGACAAGCTGGTGGTTATAACCTAATGACACCTAAAGAAGAAAAGATGATGAATACAAAGAATGATCTTCTTGCTCGTATTACTTCTTATATGGGTGGTAGAACAGCTGAAGAAATGTTCTTCGATGATGTTACTACTGGTGCTGTTAATGATATTGAACAAGCAACAAATATTGCTAGAGACATGGTTACTCTTTATGGTATGAGTGACTTAGGATTAATTAAATATGATTCTGGTAATGAAAATGTATTCTTAGGAAGAGATTACAATTCACCAAGTAATGTTTCTGGACAAGTTGCTTTTGAGATTGATCAAGAAGTACGTAAGATTGTTAATGAATGCCATGAAAAAGCAAAAGAAGTTATTGGTGCACATAAAGATGAACTAGAACTAATTGCTAAAGCATTAATGGAATATGAAACATTAACATCTAGTCAAATTGAAAGAGTTGTTAAAGGTGAATCTATTGAAAGTGATTTCGCAGATCATAAAGTAGAAGCTCCTGTAACTACTTCAGAAAGCACTGAACAATTATAGTTAATTAGGCCGATGCAAATCGGCTTTTTTTATGCCCGAATTGAACTTTTCAACAAAATTCGTTGTTTTTGTCGTTAATGTTTGTTGAGTTACTTGTTATAGTAAAGGTGAATAAAGAAACATGTATGAAAATCATTCTAAAAAGGAGGGTAAGGTAATGAAAAAAATCAAAAAAATAATTAGCATATTTGTTACTTTTACAGTTTTAACATTATGTATTTGCGTGACTCCTATCAAAGCTGAAGAAGAAATCATTAACATGAATGATCAATGGATTACGGTAAATTTAATTTCTGCCTCGATTCCAACGACATATAAGAAAAGTGAATATAAAGTGTCTTATGCAACTAGTGCAAAAAAATATACTGCTAGAATTGTTGAAATTCAATCAGGGAGAGAAGTAGCAAAATATAATGAAACCATTGAAGGAAAAAGTGTAAGAGAAGTTCAACTATTAAGAAGCGCAAACTTATTCAATACTTTAGCGAGCAATAGCTATAATTCAACTCTTGATGGAACATTTAATTTAGTTGGTGGTAGTAATGATTTTAAGGCATATGTTTGGGCAAGAATGAATATTAGCTCAGGATCATATTGGAGACAATGCAATGAATTACTTTCTTATGGACATTCTGCTGGAGGAAATGAGCCATATACATTAGAAGATAGTCATTCATTCGATGGGACATCATCATATCCCGCAACAAAAGTAAAAATCGATATTAATGGCGTTATACAAGTATCTTCTTCAAGTAGTGTTACATTAGGATTATCGTATACTGCATTACAAAAAATAGGATTTAGTATGAGTGGATCATCCGCAAATGTATGGTATGCAAGAAAAACTTATAATACTTCCGCAACATTTACTTTAATGAATTAAACATTTTCTAATTAAATAAGATTTGTGAAGAACATATATGACAAACAAAAGGCAAAAAGATTATCTAAGAAATACCGATGAAATATGTAAAGCACTTGCAATAATTTTAGAAAATAAAAATGTAAGTGAAATAACGATTAATGAAATATGTGACATGGCAAAGATAAATCGTACGACATTTTATGCGCATTATGAAAATATATATGATGCTTTAAATGATGTTATGAATGTGTTGAAGCGTTTTATTATGGAAATGATAAAACAATGCCATGTTGATATTTTGCCTAATACTGAAAATAAAACAATAGAAGAAATTGAGTGGCATAATCGTAAGAGGTATTTACCTTATTTTTTGAATTATATTCGTGAAGAAAAACTGTTTTTTAAAAGCATTCTTAAGAAGAATGAATTGTATGATTTTAACGAAATAAACGTACAACTTTATTTAATATTCTTTAAAGATTATTTTGATTGTTTGAATGTTGAAGAAAAAATAAGAACAAAGTTATTTCATTTTTATTTATTTGGTGCAGTCTCTTTGATATATGAATGGTTAGAAAATGATTGTAAAGATTCAATAGAAGAAGTGATAGATAGCATATATGAGTGTATTTCTTTTGATTTTAAGTAATAATTAGTTCTTTTGTAATAGTATTTTTCTAGAAAATATATAAAATCTCTGACTGATTTGCCAGAGATTCATTTTTTTATTGGTGGAGCTGACGGGAGTCGAACCCGTGTCCAAAAATAGTCCCACATTTAGATGTCTACAGTTTATTTCACTTCTTGATAAGACAATACAAATGAGAGTGAACCATCCTTGTATTGAATTTGCTTGTTAAATTGTCGGGCTTTTTCTACAAGCTTTGAAATTACCGTATTCGTTTAATTACGCAATTAATAGTAAACGACTAAGCTATTAATCGGGTCGCTGCAACGCCTCTAGCGTTCTTAGGCAGCGAAAGCGAAACTATTGTTTCTATTAGCGTTTAAATTTAATTAGTGTTTAGGACACAACTCCACTGCAATCTAAATCAAACATAAATCTGTCGAAACCATGACAGCCCCATATATAGTGCATCTTTTGATGCATAAAGAATATAGCATAGGATCGAATTCATTGCAATTGTGTTAAATTAGTGTTAACTTAGAGGCGAATTAAAAAAGGAGAAAGATGATGAGTTTAAATAAATTAGGAATGTTTGCATTAGGTACATTATTTGGTACAGCTGGTATTAAAGTATTAAGTAGCAAAGATGCTAAGAAAGTATATGCTCATACAACAGCTGCTGCATTACGTGCTAAAGAAAGCGTAATGACAACAGTCACAACAGTTCGTGAAAATGCTGAAGATATCTATGCTGAAGCTAAGGATATTAACGCTACTAGAGAAAAAGAAAACGCTGAAGAAGTAATTGAAGATACAGCTAAATAATATGGGCTGCCTAATACAAGGCAGCTTATTTATTCTAGGAGAAATAGATTATGAAATGTAAAGTATTACATCGATCAAGAAATAGAATTCGTGTTCATATGTGCTATCGCAATATGACACTCGAAGAAGCAGATGTAGTGGAATATTATTTCCGTAATATTCCTGAAGTAAGAAATGTAGAAGTTTTTGATCGAACAAGTGATGTAACGATTGAATATAGAGGAAATGAACAAGTAATCATCAAAGCTTTTAGTTCATTTGAAATGAATGACGCAAAAGGAAGAGATTTGGTTCCTCAACATACAACTAGATCACTAAATCGAGAATATGAAAATAAACTAGTGAACACAGTATGTACGCACTATTTTAAAAGATGGTTTTTACCGTTACCAATTAGAAATATTCTAACTGTCGTAAATTCAATTAAATATATTGGTCTAGGATTAAAAGCTTTATTTACAAATGGTTTAACAGTACCAGTATTAGATGGAACAGCAGTAACTGTAGCGATGTTACAAGGAAAATTTAGTACATCATCTTCTGTAATGTTTATGCTGAAAATAGGCGAAATTATGGAAGAGTGGACACACAAAAAGACAGTTGCCGACTTAGCTGGAGCTATGTCTCTTCATATTGATAAAGTATGGCTAAAAACAGAAGATACAGAAGTACTAGTAAATATCACGGATATTGTTGAAGGAGATAAACTAGTTATTCGTACAGGTACTTTAATTCCACTTGACGCAAAAGTGGTGAGTGGTGAAGCAAGTGTAAACCAAGCTTCTATTACTGGTGAATCTTTACCAGTTGTAAAGAAAGAAGGAAGCTATGTTTATGCAGGAACTGTAGTTGAAGAAGGCGCATGCATTATCCAAGTAGATAAGCTAAGCGGTAATGGTAAGTATGATAGAATCATGCAAATGATTGAAGAAACTGAAAAGCTTAAATCAGTTAGTGAAGATCATGCCTCTAAGCTAGCAGACCACTTAGTTCCATATACTTTTGCAACGACTGCTTTAACGTACTTATTTACAAGAAATGTAACTAAGGCATTAGCGGTGCTAATGGTGGATTTCTCGTGTGCATTGAAGCTATCGATTCCAATTAGTGTGTTATCTGCAATGCGTGAAGGAAACCAATATGACATGTCTATTAAGGGTGGTAAGTTCTTAGAGACAGTCGCTAAAGCAAATACAATAGTATTTGATAAGACAGGTACATTAACATTTGCTACACCAAAAGTAGCACAAATCGTAACATTTAATGGAACTAATGAAGATGAGATGTTAAGACTAGCTGCGTGTCTAGAAGAACATTATCCTCACTCTATTGCAAATGCTGTTGTACAAGCCGCAAAAGAAAAAGGATTAGATCACGAAGAATATCATTCTAAAGTGGAATATGTTGTCGCTCATGGCATTATGAGTAAAGTGAATGATCAAAAAGTTGTGATTGGTAGCTATCATTTTGTATTCGAAGATGAAAAGTGTGAAATTCCAGAAGCAGAACTAGATAAATTTAATGCAATTTCTGGAGAATATTCACAACTCTATCTTGCAATATCAGGAAAATTATCTGCTGTCATTTGTATTTCTGATCCTGTTCGCCCTGAAGCAAAAGCAGCAATTCAAGCACTACATGCATTAGGTGTTGATAAGATTGTGATGATGACTGGTGATAATGAACATACAGCAGAAACAGTTGCAAAACTAGTAGGTGTAGATGAATATCACGCTGAAGTTTTACCAGATGACAAAGCAAACTTTGTATTAAAAGAAAAAGAAGAAGGCAGAACGGTCATCATGATTGGTGATGGTATCAATGATTCCCCTGCATTAAGTGCTGCTGATGTCGGTATAGCAATCAATACTGGTGCAGCTATTGCTAGAGAAATTGCTGATATTACAATTTCTTCATCAGATTTATTTGAACTAGTAACATTAAGAAAGCTCAGTGAAAAACTAATTGAGAGAATTAACTTGAATTATCGAACAATTATCGGCTTTAACTCATTACTTATTCTTGGCGGTATTTTTGGCGTATTACAACCAACAACTTCAGCATTATTGCATAATGCTTCAACATTACTCATTAGTACAAAGAGTATGACGAACTTATTAGATGAAAGTTGTGAAAATAAACAAAATTTACAAATTGCTTAACGATGACTAGGTGGAAACACCTAGTTTTCATTTGCTGATATCAATAACAAATTATTATTGTTTTATGATTTAGACAAGAACACCCCGACTGAAACGTTTTATCTCAGTTGGGAATGAATTGCCATTTAATCTTTCTGATGTGCTATATAATTTGCAACTGCTTGTTTAGTACGATCGCTTACTGTTCCTAAAAAGTATGACATTGACCAAAAATAAGGTTTCCAATAATAAGGCTCAAGTTGCTTAGAAAATTGTTTTC
>CAVCUC010000003.1:0-54293 GCA_963605225.1 bacterium | reverse complement strand
ATCTAGTATTTTATAAAGTCTAGTCAATAGAAAATGTTGATTTTTCGCTAAATTTCGCTAAATTTTTGACTTTTCCACTAATTATTTCGCCAAATTTATCCGTTTCATATCAAAAAGCAGACGATTTCTTAATATCATCTGCTTTTTTGTTATCTTTTTATAAATTTTTATTTTTCTTCTTTATGCCATCATATAGGACAATAATTGCTAAGATGACTACCCCTGCCATTGAAGCATATATACCTTCTTTTAAGCCATGTGGTGTGAAATTCATTTCAATTGAATTGTATCCTTCTTCAAGTGGGATACCAGTTAAACCTCCATTCACAGAATAAGTTTTAACTATTATCCCATTCACTTTTGTAGACCACCCTTTATCATAAGGCACGGAAATAATGACAAAGCCTTTTTCTGTAGTAGTAATATCTGCGAATAAGTAATTACTTTCTTTATAAACTGTATCAATTGTGACAATTTCATTTCCTAATAGTGATTCAATTTCTTCTTCGTCTTCGCTATGTGCTATAACAACGGATGTCACTAAATTTGACATTGAAGAATCGTATTCATCATAAGTCATAATCTGGTTATATGTTTTTCCTAAATTGTAGTAATCTAAGTTTTCATATACTTTCATGGAATAATAATTCGCTACAAATTGATAATTGGTAAAAGGTACATCCTCTTCATTCATAACAACAGCGTACTTTGTACTGACTAATGTCATAATATTTGAATTTTGAATATTAAATGTCCACGGTAAGTAATGTTGTACATGTTCTTGATCTAAAGTAATCATATCTGATAGTGATGGAAGGTATGTACTATCATATGCTAATAATCCCATGATATTAAAATCTAAGTTATACGATGTTGACACTCCCCAATACACGTTAATTGGATCAATATAATTTCTATAAAATTCATTTATATTATTTTCATCTAACGTTAGTGTGAAATTAGTGTATTCATTTTTAGCGCCCATCAAATAGCTTTCTCTTTCATAATCAGCATCATTCATACTTGCTAATGCAGGACTACCATAGAAAGACATATATGAAACTAAACATAACTCTATTGTTAAAGCTATTAACATTGCCTTCTTTTTGTTTTTATAAATGCAGATTCCAATAATAACAAATGTAGGAATAAATAAAATTGGTAAATAAACTTCATTTTCTAAATTGTCTATACCATATCCAGAAATAATTGCACTAATTGGCGTAGCTAGTGCCATCAAAATAGCAATAGTCACCATTGAGATTTTTAGTAATTTCTGATCAATCCTAGAAGGATCTTCAATTAAAGGTAATATACTCACTATTAGTAAGTATATTGGAGAAGCTAACCATCTAAATGATGGTTCACTAAATCCATGCATTGCACTAGATAAAATAGGTATTAATGCAAATACAGAAACAATGATTGGATAAAGAATTGTGAACTTTCCTTTATTCTTTTTTGTAAATAATTGTGGGAACAATAAAGTCACAATAGAAGAAGACCATAAATAAACAATCATTACAGAATCTTTACTTGTAACATATTTAAACAAGTGAGAAATTGCTGTTCCTCTTTCCGCTAACGCACTAGCAGGAAGAATTAGACCAAAAATATATTCTAAGTAAGGAATCACACTTTCAAATACAAATGTACTACTTCTTGATCCAACTCTAGTATTTCCTAATATATTTAAAGCTTCAGGTAATAAAGCAAAACAAGATAGAAGCATTCCAACTAGATAATAGCCAATTAACTTAAATGCTTCTTTCATCATGTTTTTAAAACTATGATATTCTTTTTCCCATCTCCAGATGTAATACATTATTGTAAATAAAGATAAAGAATAGAATTGATAATAATTGTTTAAGAACATGAAAAATACCATGAAGATAAACATATATTTCTTTTTTTCTTTAATGTATCGATCTACACTCAAGAAATAAAGTGGTAGAAAGACAAAGAACGAGGCAAAAAATGGATGAGGAATAACATATAAAATATACGAAGAAAAAGTAAATATTATTGATCCAACTAAACAAGTAAAAGAACTATAACGATTGTAGTGAGAATATGCATAAAAACCAAAACCAGCAATCAATAGCTTTATATAGCTCATTATCATAATTGCATTTTCATAGCTAATATTTGTTAATGCAAAAGGCCACTCAAAGAAATCATTAAAATAAAATAATTTACTAGAATAAAAATCATTTCCTAAATAGCTATACCATGTCCAAAATGGTTTAGTCCCATTATTTACCCAATCTTGTAAAACAGTTCTTAAATTTTCAAAATTGGAATCATATATTGTTTGCATATCCCAACCAACAATAAAGGCTTTATCTCCAATAATGTATGGCACGAATATAAATGCAGATATTAAAGTTATTAATAAAAATAATAGTATCAAAGGATGTTTAATATTTTTTTTCATCTAATATAAAGCATAGTCTTATTTAAGAATATGCGTTCCCCTTTCTTTGTTTCAAATATAAATCAGGTATTCTAATTTGATTAAAAATAGAAATTTATTTACCCAATTAGTATTTTACCATTATATTCATATAAAATTTAGTATCTATTTTTTCGCATATTAATGCCACTTTTTGAAGAAAATAAAAAAATAGTAAAAAAAATTTAAAATTTTAGTTGCATTTTTTCTTGTGTTGTATGTATAATAATTAAGCATTGCGATAGAAAAGGTTCCTTAGCCAAGTTGGTAAGGCAGCAGACTGCAACTCTGCGATCATCGGTTCAAGTCCGGTAGGAACCTCCATATTGGGGATGTGGCGGAATGGCAGACGCATCGGACTTAAAATCCGGTGGTGGCAACACCGTGTGGGTTCAAGTCCCATCGTCCCCACCATCGCAAAAATTAACCACTCAATTTTGAGTGGTTTTTTTATACCTTATTTATACAAAATTTAGACAAATTAAAAACTCTCTCTAGAACAAGAACACGATTTATATTGTGCACCTACTCTAGTGAGAGTTACTTTTATTCATAAATTAGATTCTATTTCCAAAGAATATCCGGGTAGATATTAGCATCTTTCATTTCTTGAATTTTACTCATTACCATTGGTTTATCTTCTTGATAAGTTACACCAAACCATTGATCTTTGCTTGAAAGCATTTTAACCTTGCATTTATTTTCTGATACTAAATCCCCAATAGCTGTTGGAATAACATGCTCACATTTTAATGGATTATCGTTAATAGCTGTTTTTAAATAATTATCCAGAATCGATTCACATTCATCAAATATTTTTGGTGTAAATCCCCAGAAATTCATTGATACTAGTGCATCATCAGGTATATTAACCCATTCCCCATTCTCTTCGTATACAGCTTTACCATCTTTTTTCGCAATTTTTTGGATTTCTTGAATTTTTGATAAATATCCATTATCTTCTTTACACAATCCTCGAGTTACAGTTCCACTATCACTTAGTGTATTTTTGCAAGCATAACCTACCATTGCATAATTGTCATCTGTAATTTCATTAGCTAAGTATTGATATAAAACCCTATATGCGTCTTTGCCATAGAAATCGTCTGCATTAATGATTGCAAATGGTTCATGAACAACATTTCTTAATGCTAATAATGCATGTGTTGTTCCCCAAGGTTTTACTCTTCCTTCTGGAACAGTAATTCCACTAGGTAAATCGTCCATTTCTTGATAAGCAAATTCAACTTCCATGTATTTAGATACTCTATCCGTTAATGCTTTACGGAATAAATCTTCATGTTCTTTTTTTATTATTAATACTACTTTTTTAAATCCTGCTTCATAGGCGTCAAAAATAGAGAATTCGATAATTGGTTCCCCATGATTTCCTACTCCGTCAATTTGTTTCATTCCACCATAACGGCTTCCCATACCCGCAGCTAAAATAGCTAAAGTTGGTTTATTCATGATATTGTTTTTCCTCCTCATGTATCTCTCTAAGTAAATTATATCAATTTTTGCTATAATAAGGAACATGAGAAAATTAATTTTAGCGAGCCAATCGCCTAGACGCAAAGAATTACTAGAAAAATGTGGTTACCCTTTTGAGGTTATTGTTGCGGATATTGATGAAACAATCGATGCAAATATACCTTTAGAAAAAGCCATTCAACAATTAGCTTATCTAAAAGCAAAGAAGGTTTTTGATGAACATCCTGATGCTATCGTTATAGGATCAGATACTATTGTTTCGATTGATCAAAAAATCTTAGGAAAACCAAAAGATGAAAAAGAAGCATATGATACTCTTAAACTTCTTTCTAATAGAACCCATCAAGTTATCACTGGATTAAGCATTTTATCAAAAGAAAAAAACTATAGTCATGTAAGTGTTAGCCAAGTAACTTTCTATGATTTAAGTGATGAAGAAATTAATAAATACATATCTACAAACGAACCAATGGATAAAGCTGGTTCATATGCCATTCAAGGCTTAGCTAGTAGATATATTAAATCCATAGAAGGTGACTACTACGCTATTGTTGGATTACCTGTTTCCGTTGTCTACCACATTCTAAAAGAATTAGATAAAGATTGAAATGTATAAGAATTTTGGTATCATAGAAACATGTGCCGCTTTAGTATAGTGGTAATACGCATCCATGGTAAGGATGAACGAGCAGTTCAATTCTGCTAAGCGGCACCATGAACAACCAATTTGACAAGCCTGTATATTACAAGGCTTGTTTTTATTATGCTATACTCATCTAGTAAAAAAAGTAGAGAACATGATTAATTTAAAAGAGCGAGCAGAAAAATTAAAAGAAGATATTCCTACGTTGTTTTTAGCATTAAAAGATTCAGAAACACCCCTGCTTGCAAAAGTACTTGCTTGTTTTGTAGTTGTATATGCTCTTTCACCAATAGATTTAATTCCTGACTTTATTCCTGTAATAGGATATCTAGATGATCTCATCCTATTGCCAATTCTTGTCACTATAACAATTAAACTTATTCCTGAATCTGTTCTAGAAAATAATCGTGAATTATCGAAATCTTTATGGAATAATGGAAAACCTAAAAAATGGTACTATGCAATACCATTCCTATTTATTTGGATACTTATTCTTATCTGGATTCTCAATATATTTGTTCATTAAAAAAGTTGCCTTAAGCAACCATTTACCTATTTGGTGCGGATAACAGGGCTCGAACCTGCACGAGTTAAACTCATTGACACCTGAAATCAACGCGTCTACCAATTCCGCCATATCCGCATGTCTTGTATTATAACATATCATAGGCATCTATAAATTAGATGCCTATGATTAATATTTACTTTACTTTGTTTCAATTAAGCCGTAGCTACCATCTCTTCTGATATATACAACAGAAATTGTATCTGTTTCTTCATCTGTATAGATATAGAAATCATGACCACTTAATTCCATTTGCATAATAGCTTCATCTAAATCCATCTTATCAGCGTGAATTGTTTTTGTCTTAACTGGAATATCTGGTTCTTCATCTTGTGCAACTTCTGCCGCAAAATTTTCAGCTAAAGAATCTTTATGGCGACGAGATAATCTTGTCTTTTGTCTTCTAATTTGATCTTCTAATTTATCAACTGCTAAATCAATAGCTGCATATAAATCATCATGTTCAACTTCAGTACGAAGAATACCAACTTTAGTTGGAATTGTAACTTCGATTTTATCTGTTGTAGGGTAAACTCTTACTACTACTCTTGCAATAGTATTTTCATCAATAATTAAATATTTGTCTAACCCATGAAGCTTTTTTTCAATCGCTTCTCTCATTGCATCAGTAACACTGATATTTTTTCCAATAATTTCAAAACGCATAATCTTACCTCAACTTTCTAATATATGATATGTGTTTTATTTATTGTTATTTTTTGAAAAGAGGCATCCCTTCTTTCTTGTTACTCATATTATACCATCGATGAAACAAGATTATCTATACATTCTTTACTAATTGTAATAACCAATTGTAAACAACTGTCATAGCATAAGAATCCATGCCACAATATTCCTTTAAATTTCGAATAATATCTTCTTTATTTACATCTTGTTCTTCTTTATCAAGACGTCTCCATTCATAAACAGCATCCATACCTTGATGAATTGCTAAATCATTATAAGATTTATCATTCATGATAGACATAATTACTTTTAATGACCACAATCCCTTCATTCGAGTATCGTAAACAATGCCACTTTCAAATGGTAATTGCAAATCAACCATTCTTTCATTGATATGTTTTAATTCATTGGTATATTCAGGGAATGTATAAATCATTTCTTCAATACGTATATATTCTGCACCAAATGCATTATATGCTACAACACTGCCGTTGCTAGGAATATCACGAATTAAACTAGTCGCCAATTCTTTACGATCATCATGAATAGACAAAAATACTTTATGATCAATCGTTCCATCTTCATACAAGATATGTAGTGAATACTCAAAAGGTAAAACATCAAATGGATGCATTTTTTCATATGGTGGAACAGCAAATCTTTCCCACTCAAAATCTAAAAACGTAATTGGATATTGAATTGTATCTAGCCAAGATTTAAGAGCTAGCCTATCCACAAATAATCCGCCATTTTTATCTGCTTGAATTTGAGCATATTGAATCTTATTACCTTCAATTAAATCAATATTTGCATCTTTTAGATATCGAATACCCGAGTTTTGCATCTCATAGCGATATCTTGCTCCATTCAAATAAACAATAGAATTATCTTCATATTGTTCTTCGTCAAAGCATTCTGAATAATATCTGCACTTGTTTCTTCCTGTACACTTATTTGTTCTTTTTGGTAGTTCTAATGTTTCTTCACTACATTTTTCCATTTTATCTAATAAGTTAGATAAATCAAACATGTGTGAATAAATTGCTTCTTTCACATTAATGCTTGGATTTTTATTTGTGTTATAGAAAGTATCAGAAATAACAAAAAGTTCATTCAAATCTAGTTCTTTTTTTCTTTCGTAATTTGCATTTAAGTGAATGATATAAATATTTCTAATTTTGATGTGATTATTCTCTAGAACCCATATCGTATCACAATAAAATTGCATATCTGTAGTTAAAGGATATAATCCAACAAACAAAAAATATACATCATATTCATCACCAATTCGATGCAAAAAAGGCACTTTAACGCGTAAAGTTTTATATTCAAATCTAGCTTTTACTAACCATTCAAATGATCCTAACGCATTCAACGCCCTTTCGGCTGGATCTCTTTTTTCACCCAAAAAGTAATCATGAATCTTCAACTTTTGTACAGCTAATGTTGTAATTTGTTCATCTAAGCGTACAAATTGAATGTAGTCATGATTATCATTTACCTTATCTTTCCAATATAAGATTGGGCAACGATTATATTTTTTGCAATCAGAAATATGAAACATGGATTTATTCTCCAATAACTTCAGCAATCATATTTTGTCCACTTACCCTTGTATATTTAGTTTGGTAAAAAGAACCCATTTCTAATTTAGAATTACTCTTTACTCTTACTACACCATCTACCCCATCTGGAGCAAATAAAACACTTCTACCTAAATACATTTGTGTTAGTGGCTCGTAACCTTCTATTAAAACTTCAGCTTCTTGACCAATTAAAGCTTCTCTAGCTTCTTTAACAATTTCATCTTGAAGCATCATAATTTCTTTCTTTCTTCTTTCTTTTTCTTCTTGTGGCACGTCATCTTCCATTGTATAACTTGGTGTACCTTCTTCTTTAGAATAAGTAAAAGCACCTAGATGATCCCATTTCACTGCTTTCATTAAATCTAGGTTTTGTTCATGATCTTCTAATGTTTCACCAGGGAAACCTGCCATTACTGTAGTACGTAACACTGCATTAGGAAGTTCTTTACGAATTTTAATTGAGCGTTCTAAAATTTCAGCCGCATTACTACGTCTATGCATTCGTTTTAACATTCTATCGCTACCATGTTGAATTGGAATATCAAAATATGGTAGTACATGCTTAGCATTTTTCATTGTATCAATCAAATCATCTGGAATTTCATCTGGGTACAAATATAAAATACGAATCCATTTAACTCCTTCAATCGCATCTAGTTTTTTAATCAAAGAAGATAAATGTAATTTCTTGTCCCAATCAAATCCATATCGAGATGAATCTTGTGCAATTAAAGTTAATTCTTTTACACCCATTTGAATTAGACGTTTAGCTTCTTCTACTAAATCTTCTTCTTTAAATGAGCGTAAATTACCTCTAATTAAAGGAATAGCACAATAGCTACAACGATTATCACAACCATCAGCTATTCTTAAATATGCCATCCATGGTTTATCGGATAACATTCTAGGTGCTTTACCATAGTTATTGATAATTCTTTCCCCTAGTTCATTGCTTAAGATTTCTCCAAGATTTGCATATTCATCAATTGATATAAACAAATCAACTTCTGGCATTTCTTTTTCTAAATCACTCTTATATCTTTGGGCTAAGCATCCCATTACAATTAGCTTTTTTAATCCTTGTTGTTTTAGATCCGCAACATTTAAAATGGTTTCTATCGCTTCTGTTTTTGCACTTTCAATAAAGCCACATGTATTAACAATTATGGCTTCTGCTTCCTCGTATTTTGTTGTAATATCTTGTCCACTAGCATTTAACATACCTAATAAGTTTTCAGTATCTACTAGATTCTTAGCACATCCTAATGAAATAACTCCTATTTTCATATCTCTCTCCACTTATAACATGCCTATTTTAACATAATAGAAAAAGATAATGAAATATGTACATTTATTGTCCATTACTTTACCAAAAAAACTTCTCCAGTATTACTAAAGAAGTTTTCAAATCTTTCATTCAGAATGTTCAAACAAATAAATAATGCCTCGTTTATATTTATTCACTCTTTTGATATCTTTTTCTGTAATTGTTTGAAGTCGCGTTAAATCACTATTATGAAGTAAATCTGATACTTTTACTTTTCTAGCGATTTTATTCGATGAGACACGTTTTAAATAGTCTTCATACGGCTCATTTTTTCGTTTAGTAATCGCCTCAACAGCATTCACAACTTCATCAGTAAAAATATTACGTAAATCATCCAAAGTAACATTTGTATCTTCCACAACATCATGTAAATAGGCAACTGCCTTTTCACTATCTGATTCCATGAAAGACGCGACCATTATAGGATGAAGAATATAATCTTTACCTGCTTTATCTTTTTGACCAAAATGCGCTTTTGTCGCAACTTCTAATGCTTTTTCAGCTTGTGACATTATCCTTAATCCGCAAGAGAACCAAATGGGTCCCATGGTTTTAAGACAGTAGGATCTTCTTCTAAAGCCTTTAATTCTTTCTCAGATAAATATTTTTTGTTAATTGCTGCTTCATAAACGTATTGATCAAACCATGTATCAGAACAAATAAAGAATCCCTTATTTGCAATTTTATCACCCCATGAATTTTCAATCTTCCATCTTGTAGGATGATCATTTACTAGATTTACACCTGTAAATACCATTGCATGATTCATTGCGCTTTCTCTAGTATCTAACATTTCTTCTTTTGTCATATTTAGTTGCATATCAAAAGTTGTTTCATAATCAAATTGTTTATCATCCCATAAACCACTTGTTCGATTACCATACTTACCACAATCACAGCCAAACCAAACAAGTTGATTATCCTTTAATTGTTTCAAACATAATTCTTTAAATTCTTCCATCGGTACATTTAAGAAACGAATATCATTACCATGAACAACATTACCCAAATATTGAACAGTATATGTTTTATAGAATGGTTTATCTTTTGTTGGTCCATGAATAATCGTGACATAGTCATCTAAGTCTTCTTTTAAGAATTCTTGGTAAAATTCATTTGGCGTAATATCTCTATAAGCATGATATTGTTTAGATTCTTTTTCGTAATACTCAAATGTAACTTTTTGTGGTGGTACACCAAAGCAATCACATAAGAAACAATAACATTCTTTTAAACATTCTGCTTTTAATTCATCGATATTTTTCGCATTTTCTTGATGAATATCGGCAACAAATTTCCTTAATCTTCTATTGATTAAACTATTCATTCCTCTTGTGTGACTAGATTGATAAGTTTCAGGCATAGCTGTTTTTGGACAAATACCATACTTCTTTACTAGAGAAACAACCATATCCCATTGGCCACCATCACCAACTGCTGTTTCTAATAAATAACGCATCGTTTCTGAATTTAAATCAGAATCTTTTTCTTGTAATACACTTTCTAAAAAGAAATTAATTTTTTCTAACTTGTCATAAAAAGCAATATAATTTTGAGATAATTCAAATTCTTCAATTTGATACTTTTTCGCAATCATGTTTCTTAAAACATTCATAGAAGAGAAAATCCAACATCTTCCTGATGCTTGTTGATTGGTTACAGGTAAAGTTTCTATATCTATAGAGAATAAATTAGGATTATCTATTGTTGACTCAAAAACATTTGAAATTGTTGTGATATCATTATTCGTTAATGCATTTCTAACAACTCTAGCTTTTGTATCACTTAGATAATCCTTTCTTAAAGTTTCTAATTCATTTAACTCAATTGGTTTCATTGTTCATCCTTCTTTCTAGATTAACTTTACACCTAAACCTAGATAAAAATAAAAAAAGTGATTTTTAAATCAACTTTTCTTAATAAACTTATTTCCGCATTTTGGGCAATTAATTTCAATCTTTCCTCTACCCTTAGGTACACGAACCATTTGTTTACACTTAGGGCATAAATAATAGCGATGTGATGAATCTTTATGATTATTCTTGATTACTGTAAATCTTTTTCTAATTCCCTTTGTTTTATTCATGTATAAATAATTTTCACTTTGTCTAGCAGCGATATTTTTAGAGAAAGAGCGATAAATAAAATATCCTAAAAAGACATAATCTAGTAATAAAAAGATAATATTACGCGTAAACAAATAAATCACATTGAAAACACAAGACAAAATAAATATACATAAATTTAGTTGATCATAACCATAACGACCAATCATAAAATTTCTAAACTTATTCATAACTACCTCCAATACAAATTAGAATACTGCATTTACGATAAAAATCGATAGACAATCCACAGTCAATGTATTATTGCAATAAATTGAGTTTCTCATTTAATAGTCTTGCAGAAATATGTGTAGATTTACAATATACCTCTCCATCTGTATGTACCCATAAAGGAACTTCTGTTTGAATATCCACAGATTTAAATTGATTCGTATATACTCCTTTAAACTTCACATGACTTCCTGAATAAGCATATGGAAAGATTCTAAAGAAATCAAACTTCGATAAATGGTCAGCGTAGCAAATATCTAAAACATGGTCTTCACCACTTGCTTTAGGACAAAATTTAAAGCCACCACCTTCATAAGGTTCATTCATCATTGCTGCAAATAAACATTTATCATAAGACTTTGTCTTATTGTCTAATGTAATTTTCATTGGCACCATTTTTGTGGTAAATATTACTCTTATCGCCTCAATAATATAGGCTAATTTTCCTAAATGAATCTTATTTAAGAATGGTTTCACTTTTGATACATGCACTTTTTGACAGATTTCCGCATCAAAACCAATACCAGCACTTACATTAAATCTTCTAATAAATTTATTTTCTTCTAAAGAAGGTATAGTCCTAAAAGCATCTGTATAGTTATGTAATGTAATTTCACCAATATCACATGTTCTTCGTACTTCTCCCTTAAAGATAATATTGAGTAAATCATATAAATTAGATGGTAAAGACAACGATCTTGCATAATCATTTCCTGATCCACAAGGAATAAAACCAAAATAGATATGTTCAAAAGAAACTATTCCATTTACAGCTTCATTTAACGAACCATCTCCACCAATCACAACTAAATAAGTATCCTCACTTGTACTTGTTAATTTCGATACGATTTCACTAATACTTTCTTGTTTTGAAGAAGTATGTACAACATACTGGATATTTTCTTTTTGTAAGTATGGTTCGACTTTTTGAAATAGTTTATTTGTAGCTCCTGATGCGCCTACAGGATTAATAATGATATGAAAAAGTTTATTTGTCATAAAATCACCTTGTTATGATAGAAAAGCCGATTTTTAATCGGCTAATCTTTAACGTTCTTTACTTTTTGGTAACATTGCTGCACCAATTACTCCTGGTTCTTCTAATAGTGCTGGCACAAATTTCTCATCATGTAATTGTGTATGTGAAATTGCTTTAAACTTTTCAATTACTTTAGGTAAGAATATTTCACATGATTTCATCATACCACCACCTAAAACAAATATATCTGGATCACATGCACATGCAAGTGTTGCAAATAATTGTGCTAAATCTTGTGTTGCATTTTCCACTACTTCTTCTGCAACAGCATCCCCTTTTGTAGAAGCTTCAAACACTTCACCAGCATGAGCATATTCTCTATTACCTAATTCATTTGCTTTTCTTCTAATCGCTACACCACTAGCTTCATTTTCTACAGCACCGACAGCTAAGTAATTTACTTTGCTTCTATTACGGTCGATGATGATATTGGCAATTTCCCCAGCAAAACCATGTTTTCCAGAAATGCATTCACCATTAACAACTAATCCTCCACCGATACCAGTAGATAATGTGACATAATATACAACCTTACATCCTTTACCTGCACCAACTAATGCTTCCGCAAGAGCCGCAACATTCGCATCATTATCAATGAAAGAAGGCATATGGAAAACTTCTTCTAACTCTTTTGTGATTGGATATCCAGCAAAACCAGGTAAATTTGTAGATAATACCATAGAACCTGTATTTTGATCACAAGGTCCTGGAACACCCATTCCTATGCCTGAACACTTATCGTAATCTGGCAAAGATTGAATCAATTCGATAATTGTATCCATGACTACTTTTCTGCCTTCACTTGCATGAGACGGACTCTTTTTTTGTACAATGATTTTTCCTTCTTCATCTACGATGGCAGCACGTACATTTGTACCACCTAAATCAACACCAATATATGTTTTCATTTTCCCTCCACAATTATAATTTGGCTACACCTGTATCACGTGCCGCTTTAGCTACTGCTTCGCTTACAGCTTTAGCAACACGTTTATCAAAAACATTTGGAATAATATAGTTTTCGTTTCTTTCTTCTATTGTAATTAATGAAGCAATAGCTTCAGCTGCTGCTAGTTTCATTTCTTCATTAATTTCTGAAGCTCTTACATCTAATGCTCCTCTAAATAATCCTGGGAATACTAGAACATTATTAATTTGATTAGCATAATCACTTCTTCCGGTACCAACAATTCTCGCTCCTGCTCTAATAGCAAGATCTGGCATAATTTCTGGTGTAGGATTAGCTAATGGGAATACACAAGCATCACGATTCATTGATTTAACCATTTCTTCAGTAACGAGTCCTGGTGCACTAACACCAATAAATACATCAGCTCCTTTTAATGCATCTGCTAAAGTACCACTCACTTTACTAGGGTTAGTTTCTTTTGCTAGTTCAACTTGTGCATCATTTAATGCTGTATCTTCATTTAAGATGCCCTTACGATCACAATATAGTAAATGTTTCACTCCATATCTCATGAGTAATTTACCAATCGCATTACCTGCACTACCTGCCCCACTAATCACAACACTAACTTCTGATATTTCTTTATGAACAACTTTCATTGCATTAATTACAGCAGCTAATACCACGATAGCTGTACCATGTTGATCATCATGGAACACAGGAATATCGATTCTCTTTTTTAATTTTTCTTCTACTTCAAAACATCTTGGAGCAGCAATGTCTTCTAAATTGATTCCACCAAAACTAGGAGCGATTCGAGCAACTGTTTCAACAATTTCATCAACATCTTTTGTGTCTAAACAAATTGGAAAAGCATCTACTCCTGCAAATTCTTTAAATAAAACACATTTTCCTTCCATAACAGGTAGTCCTGCTTCAGGTCCAATATCACCAAGTCCTAGTACTGCAGTGCCATCTGTTACAACTGCCACCATATTTCCTTTTGAAGTATATTTATAAACATCTTCTTTGTTTTGTGCTATTTTTCTACATGGCTCAGCAACTCCTGGTGTATAAGCTGTACTAAGATCATCTCTGTTTTCAACTTTTACTTTTGAAGTAACTGAAATCTTTCCATGATTTTTCTCATGTAATTCTAATGCTAGTTGATTATAATCCATATCAAATCCTCCAATAATTGTGAAACCCTTTACACTATTATAATACAAAAAAGAGCTCGAGTATTCCTCAAAGCTCTTTAATGTATAATTTTTAGCTAAAACTATTTAACGTAGTCAGCAGCACTTTGTCCAGCAATACGTCCAAATACTGTGAAGTCAGCTACAGCGTTACCACCTAAACGGTTAGCACCATGTACACCACCTGTAACTTCACCAGCAGCGAATAAGCCAGCAATTACATTTCCGTGTACGCCATCTAATACTTCAGCACTTGTATCGATTGTTAAACCACCCATTGTGTGGTGAACACCTGGTTGAACAGTGATTGCATAGAATGTTCCTTCTAGAGGTTCAGCAAAGCTTGTACGACCGAAATCAGGATCTTCTTTGTTAGCAACACATGTATTCCAGTTGTCGATTGTTTCTTGTAATGTAGCAGCATCAATATCCATAGCAGCAGCTAATTCTTCAACTGAATCACCTTGAACCATCCATCCTTTGTTTACATAACCTTGGATAACAGTAGAAGCATCATACATCTTTTGGTCAACGATCATCCAAACAACACCATCTGTTTGTTCATTTTCAGCGTTAGAAACTTTATCACGAGTAGATACTTCGTCATAGAATCTCTTACCTTCTTTGTTAACTAAGATAGCACCATCACCACGTAGACCTTCAGTAATTAAGTTAGCACTTCCATCATCAGCAACGTGTACTGTTGGGTGTAATTGGATTTGATCCATATCAACTGTACCAGCACCAATTTCAGTAGCCATTGTGATACCTTGTCCTAAGATACCAGGAGCATTTGTTGTGATATAACCATCTAATAATGGGTTTTGTTCAGCAACCATTTCGTTGTTAGCGCCGAAACCACCAGTTGTTAATACAACTGCCTTAGCATTGATTGTAACTGTTTCGCCATTCTTACCTTCAGCAACGATACCAACTGCAGCACCATTGTCATCTGTTAAAATCTTATTAGCTGTTGTGCTATATAATACTTCAACACCACGTTCTTCAACATTCTTTTCTAGAATTGGAACTACATATGAACCAACTGATAAAGTTTTACCTTCATCATTTACTGGACGGTGAATACGTTTAACAGCAGCACCACCAAATTGACCAACATTGTGTAATGTAGCACCAATGCTTTCTAACCAATCAATAGCATCAGAACTATTTTCAACTAATGTCTTAACTAATTCAGGATCATTAATTCCTTTACCACCGATCATTGTATCTAATTCAAATAATTCAGTTGAATCAAAGTATCCTGTAGGATTAGCTTGGTATTCAGCCCATTGTGTTTTAACTGTTTCAGTTAATTCTTTGATGAAATCTTCATTGTCACCAGTATAGCTTTCAGCAGAAGCTAAAGTTTTTTCTACACCAGCTGATTCACCAAATTCATTTGTATCTTGGTATTCTGTTTTAGCAGCGTTCATACCACCTGTTGAACGAACTGAGTTACCACCAGCAACTTCTTGTGATTCAACAAGAATAACTGATTTACCAGCATCACTAGCTGTGATAGCAGCAACCATACCAGCTCCACCAGCACCAACGATTACGATATCGCAATCTTTAGTAACATCTTCAGCACTAACTGGTTCAGAAGTACTTGTAGTCATGTAATCATCTGGATTTAAACCAGCTGATTCAATAGCAGCTTTAGCAGCTTCTAAAATTGCATTAGAAGTAACTGTAGCAGAAGCAACTGTATCAACATTGATTGATCCAGCAGCTGTCATAGCTTCAGGCATAGATTCAATAGCTTTTGAACCAATTCCTTCTGTCTCATTTTTTCCTTCAGCTGTTACATTTGTAATCTTGCTATCTTCTAAAGTGATTGTTACTGTAACATCTCCACCTAAACCTTGAGCTGTTCCAGTAAATGTACCAGAAACACCTTTAGATGAATCAGATGATGATCCAGAGCATCCAACTAGAGCAAGAGCCATTAAGCAGCTTGAAACAAGTGAAATAACTTTTTTCATAATCTTAATCTTTCCTCCCGGCTTTTTGCCGCATATCGATAATAATACATGTGAAATATTTGTCAACAAATATGATTATAATAAAATATAAAAAATTCTTTGGGTTTCTATAAATTTTGCTTATGGATAATTTCAACAAAAAAGCTTGCCACTTTTCATGACAAGCTATTCTCGATTAGTCTGCTTTTGATACGTGAGGTTTTACATCATTTGGTATCAAGCACTTATATGTATCACCTTGTAATCTATCAGCTAATTCTTTATTTGCTTTTGTAATAAGTTCTGGGTTTTCATATAGTTTTATTGCAGCATCAGCTAATATTTCACCAGCTAGCATTGCGCCTTTATATGCAATAGAACTCTTTCCTTGCGCTACCCATTGCCAAGTATGAGCTCCTGCTCCAATAGAGTAGCATGCTGTATTAATTTGTGCTGTAGGAACAACCCAACTAACATCACCAACATCTGTTGAACCCATTGTACAAATATCACTATGTTCTGTTTCAATATAGTAATCATTAATAGGACGATTACGAATATTATCAATGACTTTACTCTTGTCTTTAGCAGTTGAAGGAACAGATGATAAAGCTTTTTCTAATTCGTATGTATCCTTAAATTTTTGTGCATAAGCAAGTTCTTCTTCAGTATATGTATTTTGATATAGCTTCTTAAATGATTCATCTAATACATCTTCTAATGTAAAGTTAGGTACAACATTACTTAAACCTTCATCAAAAATAACTTCAAGCTTTGTATCAGTCATAAGTGCTGCACCTTTTGCACAATTGATAACTCTTTCTAATAAAGCTTCACATTTAGGATTTGTTGTACTTCTAACAAAATACTTTAAGCAAGCTTCTGATTGAACTACATTTGGTGCTTTACCACCAGCATTTAGGTAAGCGTAATGGATACGATCAGAACTTTCCATATGTTCACGTAAATAGTTCACACCAACATTCATAAGTTCACATGCATCTAATGCACTTCTTCCTAAATGAGGTGAACCAGCCGCATGGCTACTTACACCATGGAATTTAAAGAAAATAGAAATACAAGATTGATGGGAACCTGTTGTTACTTCGTTATATAAACCTGGGTGCCAAGTTAAAGCAACGTCTGCATCACTAAAGAAACCATCTCTTGCTAGATATGCTTTTCCTGAGCCACTTTCTTCAGCAGGACAACCAACCATTTTCACCGTTCCACTATGTCCTGTCTTTACTAAATAATCTTTAAATAAACAAGCTGCTTTAATTGATCCTGTACCTAATAAGTGATGTCCACAACCATGTCCTGTATCTTCAGCACTTGTAATAGGAGCATAATGATCAACATCTGCTTGTTGGTTTAAGCCAAATAACGCATCATATTCTGCTAAGAAACAAATTACAGGTTTACCACTACCATATGTTGCGCAATATGCTGTTTCCATATTCGCAATACCACGTTCAACTGTAAAGCCTTCATTTTCTAAGAAATCTTCCATTGCTTTTGCAGATTTAAATTCTTCCATTCCTGTTTCTGCATAACCCCATAATTCATCTTGTAAAGCTTTAAACTTATCCATCTTTTTTCCTTCTTTCTTAATGATTTAAATATCTACGTAAGAATTCTTTTGTTCTATCTTGTTTTGGATTTGTAAATATTTCTTCAGGTGTTCCTTCTTCTAAAATGACACCTTGGTCCATAAATACAATACGATTACTTACTTCTTTAGCAAATACCATTTCATGTGTAACAACTACCATAGTCATTCCTTCATCTGCTAAATTTTTCATTACATCCAATACTTCTTGTACGATTTCAGGATCTAGAGCACTAGTAGGTTCATCAAACAACATGATTTTTGGATTCATACACAATGCTCTAGCAATTGCAACACGCTGTCTTTGACCACCTGATAATTTACGTACATCTGCGTAAATAAAGTCTTGTAAGCCAACATTTTTTAGATGTTCAATCGCTATTTTTTCTGCTTCACTCTTTTTCATTTTTTTGATTGTAATTGGAGCAAGCGTACAGTTATCTAATACATTTTTATTATTAAATAAATTGAAGTTTTGGAATACCATTCCTATTTCTTCTCTTAACTTATTAATATTTGTATCTAAACTTGTTAAATCTTGGCCTTCAAAATAGATATGTCCACTATCAGGTTCTTCTAGTAAATTAATGCATCTAAGCATTGTACTTTTACCACTTCCAGAAGCACCAATTACCGTAACTACTTCCCCTTGATGTACAGATAAATTAATACCTTTTAATACATGTAAGTTACCAAAGGATTTTTCTAGATTTTCAATTTTAATCATTTCATCCATATCTATTCTCCAATTAATTACTACTTGGTAAAGGTTTAGCAGCTGTATCTAACTTCTTTGCAACGATTGCAAGTACTCTTGATAAAACAAGTGTCATGATTAAGTAGATAATTGCCGCAATAACATATGTTGGTAAATATTGATAATATGTACTAGCTGTAGTACTTGTTGCATACATTAATTCAAATACACCAATTACATTTAGTACTGAAGTATCTTTAATATTGATAATAAATTCATTACCAATTGCAGGAATACTATTCTTTACTGCTTGTGGGAAAACAACTTTCATCATTGTCTGCCATGCAGAAAGTCCTAAACTTCTAGCAGCTTCTGTTTGTCCTTTATCTATTGATTCAATACCACCACGTAGTATTTCTGTAATATATGCTGTTGTATTTAAAGTAACTGTAACTAAGCCTGCTGTAAAGAAACCATAAATTTGATTAATTTCAGCAACACTAGCATTTGGTAGTAATGATCTCACAATGTTAAATCCACCATAGTAAATAATGAATACTTGTACCATCATTGGTGTACCACGAACAACTGTGACATATATTTTAGAGAAAGTACTACCAATTAGTTTTAGCAATTGTGTATTTTCTGAATCTCTAGGTGTTGGTTCTTGAATTCTAAGGAATACAAGTAAGATTGCAAGTAAGAAACCAAACAATGTACCAAATAAAGAAATTTCAAATGTACCTTCAATACCTTTTAACCAAATCTTTCTAGAATTAATTACAAGATAAAACATTGTTTCGATAAAACCACTTGGTCTTTGTGCACTAGTTGCTGCTACATATGCTTTGCTTGCTAAATCTAAAATAATTCGATCAAATGTTGTTATAGCAAACAATACAAATAAGAAGATAAAGATATATTTTTCATTTGTATCAAATGCTTTAAATTCTTTCTTTGTTAAAAAGATATGTCTAATAAATAACGCAATGCATAATACACATATAGCAATACTCAAAACGCTCCAAACAACATTTGGTAATAATTGCATTACTGTATAGTGGTTAACTGTAAGAGTGTTATTTTGATGAATAAAGAACATCGAGCATAATCCACCGATAAATGCCAAAGCCCACTTATGAGATAACCATCCTATTTTTTTCTTTCCGTTCATTCTATCCTCACCTATAAATTACTTTGGCATGTTCGCCTTAGCTGTATCTAATAGTTCTTGACGAGTTTCGATATCAATCGTATCAAGAGCTGCATTCACTTGTTCAACAAGATCTGTATCAGTTAATCTCATACCAACACAAGCACCTTGGAAACCAATTTCAAATCCCTTACCTTCTTCAAAATAAACAATACTAAATTGTGGATAAGCAGTTAAGTAAGATTCACCAGTATCAGAACTGATAACTACAGCATCAGCTGTACCAGCTTCTAGTCTAGATAACATATTTGCTACAGAATCAACAGCAGGTAAATGGTTTACACCTTCAATTTGATCAATTACGTCATCATAACGTGTTCCCTTTTGTCCAAGTACACTAGCTCCAGCGAAATCTTCTAATGAAGTAGCGTCAGCGTAACCACCATCTTTTTGTACTAATAAGCAATATTGCGTTGTCTTAACATTATATGTATTAGAGAAAGCAACAGATTGTTTTCTTTCTTCTGTATCAGCCATACCAGCAATAATCATATCGATTTGTCCTTGGTTTAACGCTTCAATCAAACCATCAAATGCCATCTTTACAATGACAATATCTGCATCTAGATATTCACCAATTTTTCTAGCAATTTGAACATCGTATCCTTCAGCATAGAATCCATCTAGATTATCAATTGGAAGGTTTGTATCTGTAGCTTCTGACTCTTGCCAGTTATTAGGTGCATATGCACATTCCATACCAACACGATATGTTTTTCTTTCTGTCGTTGTTTCACTACCACTTGTACTAGAAGTTGTAATAGCACTTGCCGAACTACTACCACCTGAACAACCAGCTAATGTCATTGTAAACGCCATTAGCATTACCACTACCTTACTCATTAAATTCTTCATATCTTTGTCCTCGCCTTCTTAAAATTAAAAACGCCTTTGGCGAGGCGTCAATCGTTAAAGTTCATTTCAACTAAGCGCCTCTTCTTTACGAAGGAGTGTTATAAGTATTTCCTATAACCCCACGAATAACATTTGCCAATCTTATTCGTTCGGCGATGTTTACCTTTCACTGAGTTCTTCGTTTGCCAACTCCATCAGTTACTCTTTTGCACCGCTACCTCTTGTCTTTAATTTTATGGATTTAATATTACACTTTTATTTCAATATTGCAACAATATTTTTCAAATTATTTCTGAAAATATTTTCATCATTTCTTTAACCATACTGTACGGTTCACAATATCTGTATAGCTTTGGATAATTTTCACTACTTTAACGGATACATTTTCATCAAGATAATCCTTAGGCATACCCATAAGTTCATGATTCTCTTTCATTGATGTAGATACTTCAATTGCTTGTTCAATTGTATCTGTAGTAATTCCACCAATGATAACACTTCCTGCATCTAATGCCTCTGGACGTTCAGTACTAGTACGAATCAAAATACCATTAAAGTTTAAGATGGCACTTTCTTCACTTAATGTTCCCGAATCACTTAAAACACAATAGCTATTCATCTGTAGCTTGTTATAGTCGAAGAAACCAAATGGTTCTAAGCTACGTACTAACGGATTAAATACAAAGTTCCTCTTTTCGATGAATTTTCTACTACGAGGATGAGTTGAATAAATAACAGGCATATTGTATTTTTCAGCAATGTTATTAATCGCTGTCATAAGTGACATAAAGTTATCTTCTAAGTCGATATTCTCTTCACGATGTGCAGATACAAGAATATATTTATTCTTTTCTAGACCTAATTCTTCTAATACTTTACTGTTTTCAATTTGATCCATATGTTTATGAAGTACTTCTGTCATAGGACTACCTGTCACAAACATTGTTTTTCCATCAATTCCTTCACTTAGTAAGTATCTTCTGCTGTTTTCTGTATAAGGAAGATTGATATCACTAATCGCATCAACAATTTTACGATTAATCATTTCAGAAACATTCCAATCCCAACATCTATTTCCTGCTTCCATATGGAATATCGGTGTCTTTAATCTTTTCGCTGAAATCGCACTTAAAGCACTATTTGTATCCCCTAGAACTAAAACAGCATCTGGCTTTTCTTTGAGCATTAATTCATAACTTTTCGCAATGATATTTCCCATTGTTTGACCTAGATTTTCACCTACACAATCAAGATAATAATCTGGTTTTCTTAAAGCTAAATCCTCAAAAAAGATATCGTTTAATTTAGGATCGTAGTTTTGTCCTGTATGAACTAATACATGATCAAAATAACGATCACATGCCTTAATTGTTTCACTTAATCGAATGATTTCAGGTCTAGTACCCAAAATTGTCATCACTTTTAACTTTTTCATTTTGTTCTCCATTTACTACCAACAATTACAAAAAGTTGAAGAAAATCTTCAACTAATTTTTAAATTTACCCATTTTAGAACGATATGCATCCATTTGTGCTTGTGATTGATTCATTAATTTTTCTAGATTTTCTTCATTTAAGCTACCACGTTTTTGCATACCACCAATCGCATCCATGGCTCTCTTTGTTTTTTCAAATTGGTTTAATACTTTATTTACTTCTGATAGTGACGTACCACTACCGGAAGCAATTCTTTTCTTCATCGTGCTACGAATTTTATCTGGATTACGACGTTCATACATAGTCATAGATTGAATGATAGCTTTTGTTCTCTTCATTCCATCAGACGCTTTAGCCTCATCGATTAAATCAGAATATTGAGAGTATCCTGGTAACATCTTTAAAATACCTGATAAAGGACCTAGCTTAGAAGTTTGTTCTAATTGTAACAACATATCATTTAAGTCAAACTTACCTTCCATCATATGTTGCATTGCTTTTTCAGCAGCTTCCATATCCATCTTTTCTTGTGCTTTTTCAACAAGAGAAACGACATCACCCATACCTAAAATACGGTCTGCCATTCTTTCAGGATAGAAGATGCTCATATCTTCTAGTTTTTCACCTTCACCAACAAATTTAATTGGTACTCCTGTAATTTTCTTTACAGATAAAACGCCACCACCACGGCTATCACCATCAAATTTTGTAACAACTAATCCTGTTAAAGGTAATCGTTCTGTAAATGCTTTTGCGACATTAACAATATCTTGACCAGTCATCGCATCAACTGTAAGAAGAATTTCATCCGCATTTACATATTCATGAATATCAACAAGTTCATTCATTAGTTCTTCATCAATATGTAAGCGACCTGCAGTATCGATAAATACTGTATCAAAGCCATTTTCTTTGGCATAATTCATACCTGCTTTTACTGTATCTAAAGCACTTGTTTCTGTACCTAAAGAAAATACTTCTGTATCAATTTCTTTGCCTAATGTCTTTAATTGTTCTATTGCGGCTGGTCTAATTACATCGGCCGCAATAAGTAATGGATTCTTTTCTAGTTTTGTTTTACAGATTCTAGCAATTTTACCAACACTCGTTGTTTTACCAGTACCTTGTAAACCTACCATCATAATAACCGTAATGCCAGATTCCTTAAAATGTAGTTCACTTTCTTCATTTCCTAGTAAATTTACTAGTTCATCATGAACAATTTTTACTAGCATTTCCCCTGGTTGAACACTGTTGATTACATCCTCACCACGAGCTTTCTCACGAACATCGTTCAAGAAATCTTTTACGATTTTATAGTTAACATCTGCTTCTAATAAAGCTAAACGAACTTCTTTCAACATGGATTCCATGTTGTCATCAGTCAATTTACCTTTACCTGCAATATTTCTAATTGTTTTATTTAAGCGATCGCTCAAAGAATCAAACGCCATATATCTAATCTCCTTTATTTGCTTTTATTATTGTACCATAGGTTGCTAAAAACCTAATAGACAAGAAAAAAGATTGGTTTTAGCCAACCTTCAAAATACTCATTTGAATAAGCATTATATAATGTTTGATTCATTTTATTTTTTATGCAAGTCCTGCTTTTTCTAAAAATGATACTTTCTCAGCAATAATTTCTGTATTGTAGTAACTTGTTCCATTACGATCATATACATCCGATTTAATTCTTCCTCTTACAGCAATTAGATTTCCTTCTTTACATGCTGCAGCACACTCTTCCGCAATTCCTCTCCATAGTGTCACTTGGAATAAATCATACGATAATGATCCATCCTCATTTCTAAAGTTACGTTCCGCTTCTACAACCATTCTTCCTACAGTTGTACCTTTACTTGTTTGAAACATTTCAGGAAGTTTCTTTACCCTTCCTACTAGCATAATCTCATTCATTTTTTATTTCTCCTTTTCTTCTGTACGAGTATTATGCAAAATATATTTTTATGTCACAAACAAGTAAAATTGCTGAATTTGAAACTTAATACAAATACGTCCTAGTCAAATTTGTATAGAATGGAACAAATATACAAGTTTATACACTTTTGAATATTTTATTAATTAGTATTTGAAAAGCATTTACAATACACGGACTAACTAGACTTAGTATTAATAAAACAAATAAACTTCTACGTGAAAAAGAAAGTTGAAATAAATTTGGCATTAAAATCATGCTTAAAACCATCGCAAATATCATGAAAATAAAAATGATTTTCCGATAACGATTCAATGGTGAATACACTTTCTTTAATGTATATGAATATACAAGGAATGTTGTAAATACAACAATAGTATGTAGTTCATTCGTTTCTAGATGTAGAGCATCAAACAATGCATTACAGATTATTGTTAATAAGCAAACTGTCATCGATGAAGGTATAGCTTTTCTTAGTGCTTCTTTTAGAAATGATTTTTTTATCTTTTCGTAACTTGGCTCAAATTGCAAAAAGAAAGTAGGAACAGCGACACCAAACATACCAATTAATGTTAAATGAATAGGTAAAAATGGATAATTCTCATGAAATAAGATGACATAAATAGAAATAAATAGAGAAAATCCTGTTTTCACAAAGAATAATGTCGCACCTCTAGAAATATTGTTAATTACTCTTCTCCCCTCATTAACGATTGAAGGAATTGCACCAAAATCATTTGACAATAAAACAATATTCGCAATATTTTTCGCTGCCGAAGAAGCTTCTTCTAGTGAAATACTCACATCTGCTTTCTTAAGAGCCAATACATCATTTACACCATCTCCAACCATCGCAACTGTATGACCATTTTTTTGTAAAACTTCAATAATTTCTTTCTTTTGGTTCGGTAAAACTCTTCCGAATATATCATTATCTTCTACGATTGATTTTGTGAGTTCAACATTTTGACTCATATCAACATATCGATCAAAATGATCCATTCCTGCTAATTTAGCAAGTGAACTCACTGTCTCCACTTGATCTCCAGATATTACTTTTACTTTAATTCCATTATCTTTGTAATACGCTAATATTTCTTGAATATGATCACGTAACTCATCATCCATGACGATGATAGCTAAGCATTCAATTTGATTAGGGTGGCTTGATAACTTTTCATTACTCTTACATACAACAAGTACTCTTTTGGCGTTACGAGTATACTCTTCAATAAGTGAATTCATTTTCTCTTCTTGATGATTAAACAAGAATTGATATGCGCCAACATAATAACTAGATGAGTGATTAAGCTCTATTCCTGCAAATTTTCTTTCTGAAGAAAACGGTAAAGTATCTGTTACATTTTCATTATCTTTCTCTACAAAATAGTTTTGTAAAGCAACATCTGTCGCATTTCCATTTTTAAACGTATGAACATATGTTCCAAGTATTTGATTGAATTCTTCTTCAGAAACATTTAATCTTTTTACTTCTGTTACTTTTAAAGTTCCTTTTGTAATTGTACCTGTCTTATCAATGCATAGAGTATCTATTCTTGCTAGTGCTTCGATACTATTTAAATCTTGTATGAGGACATCTTGTTTACTTAAACGAATTGTACTAATTGTTAATGCTAAGCTAATTAATACTACAACACCTTCTGGAATCATTCCGATAATGGCACTCACTGTTTTTAGTATCGCTTCATTTCTTGATACATCTCCATCCATTTGACTAAAAAATAACAGTATGCCAATCGGGATGATGAGGATTGAGATTATTTTTAAAAGTTGATTGATTTCAGCATTTAAAATTGATTTAGCTTGTTTATATTTTCTTGCATCATCCATTAATGTTTCAGAGAAATTATCCTTCCCTACATGAATGATTTGTAATATAGCTTTCCCCGAAGTAACAATTGTTCCTGCTAGTACAATATCATTTTCTTTTTTGGTAATGCTTTCCGATTCACCAGTCAAAATTGCTTCATTTACTTCTAAATAACCTTCTAAAATTTTGGCGTCAGCTGGTATTTGCATACCACTTTTTAACATGATGATATCATCTTGAACTAGCTTATTTGCTTTCACTTTTATCCACAAAGAATTTCGTAATGTATCAATATCATCAACAATTAGTAAAGACATTTTATCTAATATCTTTTTTGCTTTAAGTTCTTGAATTATACAAATACAATCATTAAAGATAATGGTTAAGAAAAAAGCTCCATTATGAAAGGAGCCTGTTAAACATACCAAAAAGAATAAGAACGCATTAATAAAATTAAAATATGTAAATATATTTGTAAGTATAATATCTTTTCTTGTACGCGTATGATGATTAGATGAATAATTGACTAGATTTTTTTCTACTCTTTCACTCACATCTGTATCATTTAACCCTGAATATTTCATATCTTTATTTTAATGAAATAAACCAAGAAAAATATTAATTTATTTTAAAATTACTTTTGATAATTCTTCCTCTATTTCTTGAACACATGATTGAGGAACAATTGTTTCAAAACTACTAGCACATAATCTTGCACAAAGACTAGCAAAAGATAATGCTTTTTCTTCTAAAATACCTGTTTCTTTTGCTAGTACATAGCCTGCTGCAAATGCGTCCAATGAACCACTTTCATCAACCACATTAACTTCTTGTTCATCAGTGCCATGAATCGTTTCAGCATCAATCGAATAAGATTCACTTAGTTGCATCAAAACAACTTGTTTTGAAGTTTTTAAACTTAAAAGTCTTGCACTATCTACGGCATCTTTAGAATCACTATTACTTAGTTCAATTATTTCTTTAGTACGAGCAATTATAATTGGTCTTAAAGAAAATAACATTGTCCTTAAATCTTCATTCATCACCATTCCATGGTCACTTGTAACATAGTAAATATTACCCTCGAAAGATTCGAGAACTTGTAAGTATTCTTCTAAAAATAGATTAGGCATTTCTAAATCACTACAAATAATTGCTTCATAGTTATTTAAATCAAATTCATCTAAATCATAATAAGGAAAGTTATATTCTGCCCCTGGTATAACCATGCCAGAAGTCTTTCCTGAAGAATCAATCATAGTACATGTACATCCATGAATTTGTTCACTTGAGTAATTCAAAGGAATATTTAATTTATTTGCAACTGTACGTATAAGATCACCATTTTCTCCTGTTCCTACACTTGCAAGTAAATCATATGAAACTTGAAGTTGTTGAAATAAATTTGCTACATTCCAGCCAAAGCCAGATATTCTAGCAAAAGAATTATCTAGATTAATTTCTTCATTTCCTTTAGGCAATACATCAACTTTACTTGCATAATCTACGTTAATTGAACCAATTACTAATATTTTTTTCATAAATCACCTTTATTGTAAAAAAAAGACCCAGAAATTCTGAGTCTTTGTTTATTCCCAATGGTGGTCCCAGGCAGAATTGAACTGCCGACACAAGGATTTTCAGTCCTTTGCTCTACCGACTGAGCTACAGGACCATTGGTTGCGAGGGCTGGATTTGAACCAACGGCCTCCGGGTTATGGGCCCGACGAGCTACCAGGCTGCTCTACCTCGCGATAATATAGGAATAAATTGAATGGCGGAGGAACTGGGATTCGAACCCAGGCGCCGCTTTCACGACCTGCCGGTTTTCAAGACCGGTCCCTTCAACCTCTTGGGTATTCCTCCAAACTGGTGGACCCTGAAGGACTCGAACCTTCGACCGGTCGGTTATGGGCCGACTGCTCTAACCGATTGAGCTAAGGGTCCGGTACTTTTAGCGTCTAACAAATTTGGTAGCGAGGGTGGGAGTCGAACCCACGACCTACCGGGTATGAACCGATTGCTCTAGCCAACTAAGCTACCTCGCCATAATAAACTGGTCGGGATGGCAGGATTCGAACCTGTGACCCCTTGATCCCAAATCAAGTGCACTACCAAGCTGTGCTACATCCCGAATGGCGCGCCGAGCAGGAGTCGAACCCGCAACCTTTTGATTCGTAGTCAAATGCTCTATCCAGTTGAGCTATCGGCGCATTCACTGAAAATCAGTGCTTATTTATAATACTAAACATTTTTACCATTTGCAAGAAGTTTTTTTAATTTTCTTCAAATTTTTTATTTTCAGTATTCATTAACGCTTGTAACTCTTCTAAATAGTCCCCTGCGTACATATTTAAAGATAAGGGAGTTATTGATACATAGCCATTGTAACATGCCGAAGCATCTCCAACAATCTCATCTGTTAGTATATTACCATGCATTTTCTTTCCTGTAACTGTTATTTTAAAATTATTTTCATCAATCACTTCTTTTTTACAATCATTGATATATTTCCAATCCGGTTCTAATCCAATTACTTTTATCCCTTTTAAATCTTCTTCTTTAACATAAGGAACATTCACATTGAAAATATAATTCAGTTTATTTGAGTCATTCATATATACAGGAATAAGATTTTCTACTACTTTACTTGCTAATGGAAAACCATCTTCTTTTCTAGAATTTAGCGATATTGCAATAGCAGGTATACCTAAAAATAACGCTTCTCTTGCTGCACCAATCGTTCCTGAATAGAAACAATCTCGCGATACATTCCAACCGTGATTTATCCCTGAAATCACTAAGTCTATTTTTTCTTCTAGTAAGAAATTCATTCCAACATAAACGCAATCAGCTGGTGTTCCTGATACTGAATAAGCCTTCTTAACATTAGGATATTCATATTTTTTTACCATTAGACTACTAGAAAAATAAGATGCACTATGACTCGCTCCTGATCTTTGCGATTCTGGAGCAATGATATATATTTCGTGATTTTTACATAATCTTTTTGCTAATGTTTGAATCCCTACAGCAGTAATTCCATCATCATTGGTCAATAAAATATTCATGTATCTCTCCTATTTGAACTATCTAATGGTACAATTCTATATGGAATAGAGGTATATATGCAAATTAAACACAGTGAAGAATTAGATTCTTTTTTTGACCGTTGTTGGAAAAATATACAAGCAAATTCTTATAACTCTTTTTTAGGTAAAAAAATCACTCCAAGTAACGAAAACTATATCAAGAAAAAATTAATTAAACTTGGTAGCGCAGAACTCATACAAAATCCTGATACAAGTTTATTTCTTTCTAGCAAAGAATGGATTGATTCACCCTATCATAAGAATATTAAACTTGATAAAATTGGTGATTCTCATTTTTCTTACCGTAATGAAATCATTAAAGGTAATGAATTATTCAACTATAGTTGTATTCAAAAAGATCCAAACAGAGAATTAAATGATTATTTAATGTTACGTGCATTAGATGAAGATGTATCAAGTATTTATTTGTTACAAGACGATGAAGATTGGATGTTAGATGCACCAAGTGAAGCAATGACTAATGACCCTATCGCTAAAATTGCCCATGGTAATGTATTAACTTTTGGTTTAGGAATTGGCTATTTTCCATACATGTGTATGTTAAATAATCAAGTTCAATCCATCACTATCATCGAAAAATCACAAGAATTAGTAGATATGTTCAACAAATGTATTTACCCACAATTTCCTCATCAAATTCCAATTAATATTATTGTTGGTGATGCTTATGATTACTATAACAAAGAATACTTAGAACAATATGATTTTATTTATTCTGATATTTGGCATTCAAATGATGATGGCTTAGAATGTATAACTAAATTATTAGAACAATACCACAATCAAGACAAAGATATTCATTTCTGGATTGAAGATTCTTGCGAAGAAATTATTTGGACCATGATTTTTGTTTATTTTGAAGGATTATATTTTAATCACCCTAATACTATTCCTAGTGAATATGATTATTACATGCATAAAATAAAGAAATATTTTGAAAGTCAAAAAAATGTCATTACAAATAGTAATGACATAAAACACTATATTTATGATCGAAATGTAATTCGCACAATCTTATCTATAAAATAGACTTAATTGCTCTAACTAAAGTTAGAGCTTTTTATTTCTTCAGCTCATTAGAATTTTGTGCTTTACGATAGAAATGATTTAAGAATTTAGCGAACCATTCAGGCCAGAACTTTTTGTACATTTCTAATTCTTGTTTTGAACGAATATCACTATGAATTTCTCTACTTGTATGAGATTCTTCATGTACTCTATGTCCCATTAATGGTTTTGGCACATAAGTAAACGATGTATTTTCAACATTACTTAATTTATACCATCCATACCAATCTGCTACACCCTTAAATTCATTTTGTCTAAATACTTCTTCAAAAGGAATGTTACTTGGCACATAAGAAACAGCTGGGCAACAAATTGCTGTACCAAAACGTATTGCACTTTGTTTCATCGATTTCTTTTCAGAAGATTTCACAATGCTTAATGGTAATAACAATGTCTTTTTAACATTTAACAATAAGTTATGATAAACTCGTTTATCATTTCTTATTTCATAATAATCCGTAAAAATGATGATTGAATCTGGATGTTTTCGATATGCCTCTACAATATTTTTAGAATAACCTGGATCATAGAAATCATCTTGGTGTGCAATTGTTACAATTGTATTGTTTCCATGACTCCAACCAAAATCAAAGTCACCAATATTTCCACCATTTTTAACAGGATTGACAATCACTTCCAAATTGTATTTCTTCGCAATATTACGAATATATTCATTATCTGTAGAAGTCCCAATAACCACTTTACTAGGATATTCTTGATTCAATACGGATTGAACAGCATTTTCTAAATAAGGTGATTCTTGATAAGCAAGTACAAGAAATGTATGAATGATATCTTGTTCCATATATACCTCCTAATAAACAAAATCAGTATCTAATGTCTCTAATGATGAACTTACACCATCAATATCTCTAGAAGAAAGAATTAAATCAGTACCTTCTAATAATGTATGAATATCTAATTTATTTGAATCATACAAACAACTTAAGCCACCATTATTTTCAGGTTTACCATTATATAAAGCATCTACTTTATAAGTGTATTCACTATCATCTTCTAAAATAGCTACACCATGAGCAAATCCTTTAGGAATAAATACAAGTTTATGATCATCTTCCGATAGCTTAATGACTGCTGTTTCACCAAATGTTGGGCTTCCTTTTCTAACATCAGTGGCTAAATCATAGAAACACCCTTTTGTGCATCGAATCAGTTTTGCTTGAGCATACTTATTCTTTTGAAAATGTAAACCTCGAACAGTGCCCTTCTTCAAGCTATGCGAGCAATTATCTTGAACTGGTTTAAAGTCAATTCCTAGCTTATCAAATTCTGCTTGGCTAAAGATTTCCATAAAATAACCACGTTCATCATAATGACAATCTAATTCAATAATTAATATATCTTCTAATTTACGATCAACTATTTTCATTACTTTTGTACTTCCTTCACTTTATATTTACTTCCTGTATAAATTGTAACAGTACAACTGTCAGTTGCGACATCAAATTCACTATTTTCCCAATACTGTAGAAGAATATAGTCAACATCATATTTATCAACATAGGAACATGATTTAGAATAATCTAAATCTTCTTTTTCATCCCAATCATAATGTCTTTTTGCTAAATTGTAGAAATCTTGATCAATACTTTCATAGTAATGATTTCTAGGACCAAATAATTGGTAACCTTCAGGAATATACGTTAGTACTGAAGCACTTTGTGAAACAAGTACTGGTTGTTCTAATCCCTTTTCTCGTACTGCACTACGTAAAGCAAGTAGTGCTTGTCTCTCATCTGAATCAACTTTATAAATAGGATCTAAATCTTTTCCGTTTTTAATATAAACATAATATTGTCCAAGTTCATTTCCATGGAATGAAGCATAATTACTAATAATTGTTGTTGCACATAAGGCAATTTCTAAAATCCATTGTCCAATCACATTCCACTCGCATAATTTATAAAAATAGACAAACAATACAATTTCTGTAAATGGATTAAATAAAGTTAAAAAATTTCGATAAAATACAATACCTGCAACTGTATTCAATAACATTGTTGTACATAATGGATTGAGGAAGAAGATTACCATCATGATAATAAAGTCTTTCATGAATAAATCTTCTTTTTTCTTTGCGGACACAACAATCATGATGACAGAAATCCATCTTAATACATTCAGAATATTGTCTAACCAATTAGAATGAATAAAGATGTAATCCTTAACCATATCTAAGTGAACAAAGTCTCCAAAATAGAATGCATAATTATTAAATCCATTAGGTTTACAGATATTTAAATATAGTGTTCCTAGTGCAAAAACACCTGGAATAAGAATAAAGAATATTAATATTGCATGATCAATAAAGAAATCTTCTAATCGTGTAATGAGTCTTCTTACTGGTTTTTTATAACGCACAACAAGATAAACAAGATAGATTACAAATAACGATGCCGATAATGCTGTATGTGTACGTGAAATATAAGCACATGAATAAAATACTAATGGTCCAATTAATGTCGTCAGATCAAATAACGAACGGAACTTTTTGCTATGGAATAAGAACGCTGCAGTACTATATAAAACCGCAAAGCTCATAAATAAGAAACTACTGCTTGATGCTAGTCCTGCCATAACCGTAAATATCGATAAATATTTAATCTGTTCGTCATCTTCTTTAAACCAATAATAGATAATTGATAATGTTTCCATGATAAATAAATTTCTAAAAGTATTTCCATAGAAAGCAAATGAAATATCCCAATATGCAAAATTAGAATAGAACAACATGAATACTAATAAAGCAAAGGCAAACCAACGATTTTTTAAGTGGAATGATTCAATAATATTCACAATAAACATTGTGCTAAGTACTTGATATAAAATACCAAAGCCATATGTTGCTATAACCATATTTGGCACTTCGAATGTTGAACCAAGTAAATAATAAGGAATATTAATGACATAGCATACATAAGAAATAAAGTGATAATATCCTTGGAATAAATATAGTACACTCCATTCTTCTCCTCTTATACCGGTAGTAAAATCATATAAATTTAATTTAGGTGCATTGATATTAAATGAAATATAGTTTAGATACGTAGCACTATCCGAGTATTCCATATCTATTGAAGAAGCTTTTAATACCACAAAAAAGATAATAAAAGAAATGAATACAATTAATGTGGATGGCCTAATTAAGTTTTTTACTACTTGCTTAATATTTTTAATCGTTACAAGTAAACTAAATAAAAGAAGAATACTAGACGCAACAACTATCCAATTAAATGAAAGATTAAATAATTGTGCTGGATAATATGTTAATTGCAAAGTACCTAACAATATTGCAAACCCAAGAGGAGCACCATACCCTCTTTGTCTAATTTTTAGTACTTTCATTCCCCAATCGCCTAATCCTTCAGAAATGAAAATTAAAGCGAAAGTAAAAATTAATATTCGATTCATATACTACTCCTAGATATTTTTTTCATCATAAAGAATGAGCTAATCACAAAACTCATGTTTGATAATATTAAAACAATAGATATTTTATTACAATCTATGCCATCAATGAATAATTTAGACAATATAAAACATGTAACAATTGAAATTAAAGCAGATAGTACTTGTGCGTTATTTTTTTCAAATATTACAAATATTTGTGATATTAACCATGTTAAAGCTAAAGTAACGCCACTAATAATTCCTAGATATAAATAACTATATTTTTCTCCTGCTAGACTACCAAATATTAAACTGATAACAGGTTGTCCAATGAAATATACAAGTAATTCCGCAATTAATCCTAGTCCAAATGCTGAGCAAATTACGATTAAAACATATTTTTTAAATTGATTCATCTTTTTTTGCGTGTAAGCTTTAGCCATATATGGAGCAAATGTATAAATCAAAATATTGATGACTAGCTGTAAAAATACAACCATTGTATAGATTGATACATAAATACCTAGTTCAGAAACAGAACCAATTCTTTCATAAAATAATCTAGGTACAGCCACAATTGCTGCAGCTAATAACTCAAATAACATGATAGGAAAGCATTTCTTTAAGATAATAAAAACTTTATTTTTATCTAATTTCTCATGAAAGGAAATCACTTGCTTCATCTTTCTAAAATTGTAGGTAAATAAGATGATTAAAGAACAAATTGTAATTAACGCAAATGAAATATATGATTTTTTCGTTAATTTTATAGAAACAAAGAAAACCAAAATATAAAGAATTCCTCGAATTACCATAGATTTTGCATTAATATCCATGACTAGTTTTTGTTGTGCAAAAGATTCAAATAATTCGATAAGAGCTTCAGCACATTTAAACAAGCTATAAGTTACTAATACATAAATCACATCACTTGTATAATTTGATACTACAATTGTACAAATCATTAAAATAATGGTTGTAGCAATGGCAATACATCTAGAGCATAAGTAATCTACATAAGAGTAATGATGATCTTGATCTGAAACAATAAATGATCTCATTCCCCATAAACTAATCGCATAAAATGTATTTCCTAGTGAGCTAGCAATAGCATAATACCCACTTTCCTCAGCTCCAGCTAAACGCAATATTAATACACTAAATACCCATATCGCAAAATTATACAAAATCATTCCAAGTGTATTCCAACTTAGATTTTTCTTTAAACTATTCTCCATACAATGAAAAAGTATAACATAAACTAGATAGATTCATTCTTAGTTCCTGATTAATTAAAGTTTAAAAAAACGAAAATCGTATTCCTACGGTTCTCGTCTTTATTTCTTTGTTATTTTAAGCCGTCCATGAAATATTTCTTACTTTCATCATAAGATAATCCTAAAGCAACAGATATTTCATCAAATAAATATTTTTCTGCTTTCATCAAATACTCTCCATCAATTGCAGCAGCTTTCTTTTTATTTTCTACTCTTGTTCGATTACGTGCAAATGAAGTTTTCATGATACATAATAAATCTTCTAATTTATTGCTTTTTAATAAGGCAACATATTGGCTTTTCATGTTTGCCGGTTTATCAGCTAAAGCCTTAATCATTGGAAATTCTTTAATTAAAGCATCAACATCATCTTTAGTCATGACATCTCTTAGATTGCCTGCTTTATTCGAAACAGGGACTTTCATCACCATTGATCCTTCAGCTTTATGGTATGGCTCGAGGATATAGCACTCCTCGCCTGTCATATCACTTACTTCTTTACCAATAACTTTGCAAACATTGCGACGAAAAACAACTACATCATCTTTTTTATACATTTCCACACCTCTTTCCTAAATATGCCTTAATTATACCACTTTTTTAATTAAGCAATCATTAAGATAGTGCGTATTTATGCTGAAAATTTGCTATTTTAGCATTATTTCACAAGTGAAATTTCTTAGATAATTTGCACAAGAATAAATTTCAAATAATCTGTCTCTGGAACATTTAAAAGAACTGGATGATCAAACGCTGCTCGTCTTTCTTCGATGATACGAATATTCACATTTGCGATACTTGCCGCATCAGCTAACATTTTCTTAAATTCCACCATTGGCATAAAGTGTGAACAAGAACTTGTCGCAAAATATCCACCTTTTTTTACAAGTCGCATCGCTTCAGAATTAATCTTTGTATAACCGTTTTTAGCATTTTGAAATGTTTTACGGCTCTTCGTAAATGCTGGTGGATCAATTAATACAACATCATATTTTTTATGCTCAGAAATATATTCTGGCAAAAATTCAAAGATATCTGCACAAACAAAGTCAACTTTAGATTCCATATGATTAAGTTCTGCATTTCTTTTGGCATTTTCTAATGCTGGCTCTGAAACATCCATTGCTGTAACATGTTTTGCTCCACCTTGAACAGCATTTAAAGCAAAAGATCCAATATGTGTACAACATTCTAATACTTCTTTGTCTTTACATACATTTCGGATTGCTAAACGATTATATTTTTGATCTAAGAAAAATCCTGTCTTTTGACCGTTTTCTACATCAATTTCATAACATATGCCATTTTCATAGATTTGTACAATTGGACTACAGTCTTTTTCTAATCCTTCTAACGTATACCATCCTTTTTCTAAAGGTAAACCTTCTTTTTTTCTTAGTTCCCCTTCATTTCTTTCAAATATACCTTTCACTTCAATACCAAATTCTTTTAATACTTGTACTAAAGAACGATATAAAACTTCTTTTCTTTGTTCCATTCCATAAGATAGTATTTCCGTCACTAAAACATTTTCATATAAATCTACCGTAACTCCTGGTAAACCATCTGCTTCCCCATGAATTAAACGACAAGAATGAAAGTCATTAGGCATTACTGTTTTGCGATAACTTAATGCATATTTAACTCTTCTTAAAAAGAAATCATCACTAAATGTTTCATTTGCATTTTTATCTAAAATACGAATACGAATCTTACTATTAGCACTATATAGTCCTGTTCCTAAATATTGATTCTTTGATGATAAAACATCAACTAATGCTCCATTTTCTATATTAGTATCACTCATCTCTGTAATTTCATCTTCATAAATCCAAGGATGACCATTACGAACTGTTTTTTCTTGTTTTTTACTGATTGTTGCCCAAGCAAAATTTCTTTCTTTTTTCATATACACCTCATACGATATTTTACCATGCAAAAATTAATTATTTGCTATAATTAATGTACTGAAAAGAGGTCTCAATGGTTTTTAGTAGTTTAACGTTCTTATTTGCCTATTTTCCTATCGTATTACTCGTGTATTTTTTATCACCATTACGATTGAGGAATTTTATATTATTACTTGTTAGTTTATTTTTTTATGGATGGGGAGAGCCTAAATATATTGTAGTAATGGTCTTCTCAATTTTTGTGAATTGGCTATTTGGTTATCCAATCCAAAAATATCGTGACACAAATAAAAAAGTTGCTAAAAAATGGCTTACTCTATGTATTATCTTTAATCTAGCATTATTAGGATTTTTCAAATATTGGGATTTTTTAGCAAGTTTTATTCCTTTTATTACACCACTAAATATTAGCTTACCTATTGGAATAAGCTTCTATACATTCCAAACGATGTCCTATCCTATTGATTTATATCGTAGTGAAACAAATATTCAAAAGAGTTTAATTAACTTTGGAGCATATGTTTGTATGTTTCCTCAACTTATTGCAGGACCAATTGTTCGCTATGTTGATATTGATCAACAATTAAATGATCACCCTTCTTCTATTACAAAGTTTTATGAAGGTATACAAAGGTTTATCGTTGGTCTAAGTAAAAAAGTACTTCTCGCCAATAACGCCGGTATGATTTTTGAAGAAATATCAAAATTATCTCAATTCGATCAATCAGTTGTTGCTAGTTGGATTGGCATCATTGCTTATGCATTTCAAATCTATTTTGATTTTAGTGGATACTCAGATATGGCAATTGGTCTAGGTAAAATGTTTGGTTTTGAATTCTTAGAGAATTTTAACTATCCATATATTGCAACTAGTATTACTGATTTTTGGCGTAGATGGCATATGTCACTATCTTATTGGTTTAGGGATTATGTCTATATTCCTCTTGGTGGTAATCGTAAAGGAAAGAAAAGACAAATTATCAATATCCTTATTGTATGGCTTTTAACAGGTCTATGGCATGGTGCTTCTTGGAATTTTATCTTTTGGGGATTATTTTATGGAATTGTATTACTCATTGAAAAATTGTTCCTAGCAAAACATTTAGAACATGTCCCTAGTGCAATGAAACACCTCTATACAATGATTATTGTATTAATTGCTTGGGTATTATTTGCTTTTACGGATATGTCTGAAGCAATGAATTATCTATCAATTATGTTTGGTGGTGCTAAATTCATCAATAGCTATGCAATATATTACTTACGAGATAATATATTCCTATTTGTGATTTGCATCATTGCTAGTACTCCTATTGCAAAAACAAAGTGGAATATCTTCAAGAAACATGAAGTGCTTATTCCAATCTTCGTTTTATTATTACTATTTATTGATACAGCATTTATTGTGGACGCTTCTTATAATCCATTCTTATATTTTAGGTTTTAATTATGCAAAAAAATAAACTTCAAAAATTAACAGTTCTACTATTTATCGCATTTATATTTTTATTTTCAATTGGAAATTTAATTGTTCCTAAAAAAGACTATTCTGAAAATGAAAATAGAACGTTAGCTACATTCCCTAATACAAGTATTAAATCTTTATTTAGTGGTAACTTTGACGACTTGTTTGAAACATACTTCTCTGATCATTTTATTAGTCGAGATTCTTGGATTGAATTAAAAGCAGCATATAAAAAAAGTACTGGAGCACTTGAAAATAATCATGTCTACTTCGGTAAAAATGATAAGTTGATTCGTAGCTTTCAATCTTATGACACTCGTTCTATTGAACAAAATGTATCAATTATTAATGAATTTGCACAAGCAAACAATATTACAGCAAATATCTTAATTGTCCCTACTGCTACAATACAAAAAGAAGATTTAGCTTCAGGATCTTACAATGTAGATCAAAAAGAATTAGAAAATACTTTAAAAGAAAAATTTGCTAACCAAAACTATATTTCTTTATATGATCTATTAGATAATGGTAAGGATAACTATTACGATACAGATCACCATTGGAATGAACATGGCGCACAAATTGCTTATGAAGAAATCAGTAAAAATGTGCTTGGTAAAGAACCTAATTCATTTAACTATGAATTAGTTAGTGATTCTTTCTATGGCACAATGTATTCTCGTTCTGGGGCTTTCTGGGTTAAACCTGACGCAATATACAAAATCATTTGCGAACAAGAAATTAGTGTCAACGTCACTTATGATGAAACTAGTTCTGAATCATCTATCTTTAGTGAAAAACGTCTTAACGAAAAAGATAAATACATGTATTATCTTGATGGAAACCATTCACATGTTTCTATCACTACATCTGTTCAAAATAAAAGAAAGGCAATTATCATACAAGATTCCTATGCTCATATTCTTATTCCGTATTTAATTACCGAATATGAACAAATTGAAGTATTTGATCCAAGATATTATCACGAATCTGTTTCAAGCTTCATCGATGAACATACTGATGTCTATTTCATCTATAGCATGGATAATTTTGCAGAAGATAAAAATCTGGTATTCCTAAAATGAAATTAACAATACAAAAAATGGGCATAAATGGTGAAGGTATTGCCTATATCAATAAAAAACCTGTCTTTATAGATGGAGCCTTACCAAACGAAGTCGTAGATGCTTCAATCATTGAAGAAAAAGATAAATATGCTAAAGCAAAGCTAAATAAGATTATCAAAAAAAGTCATGAACGCATAAAACCAATATGTCCTCTACAAAAAGAATGTGGTGGTTGTGGCCTTATGCATTTAGAACCTAAAGCACAATCTTATTACAAAAGACAACTACTAGTAGAAGCACTTTGGAAATACGCTCATGTGAAAGAACATTTAGTTCGTAATATGCATGATAGTGAAAATCAATTCCATTACCGTTCTGCTTGTAAATTACCTGTTCAAGAAAAAGAAGGCAAACTTGTAACAGGTATGTATAAACCAAATTCAAATTATTTTGTTGAAATTGAAAACTGCCCTGCCCACACTCAAGAAGTAGAGCAATTACGAAAAGATATATTATCTGTTTTAAACAAGCATCATTTAAAAGCTTATGATAAAAAGAGTGAAACAGGTATACGTTATCTTGTCATTCGTAGTATTCAAAATCATGGTCAATGCACAATTGTGACAGGTAAAGACAAACTAGATTCTTCACTAATTAATGATTTAAAGAATATTGAACATTTAGATACTATCGCACAAAGTGTAAATACAAACAAAAAAGGTGCAGATATCTTTGGTAAGAAAATCAATATTTTAGCTGGAGAACCTTATATTCGTATTCAATTAGATGATATTGAATTACAACTATCTAATGAATCCTTCTTTCAATTAAATGTTGAACAAGCTATCTCTTTGTATCACTTAGCAATAGATAAAATTGACCCTTGTCATAAACTAGTTGAAGGCTATTGTGGCGTTGGTGCGATGTCATTACTTGCAAATAAAAAGTGTCAATCTATTGTTGGTATTGAAAGCATTCCTCAAACAATTGAAAACGCGAATACAAATGCTCAAATCAATCATTTAGATGACCATGTACGTTTTATTTGTAATGACGCAGGTGTTGCATACAAAAAAATCGTATCAAATTCTAAAGTAGACACATTATTAATTGACCCTCCTAGAACAGGTATCGACGATGATTTCTTAGAAACAATCCTTAGAAATCCTCCTCAAAAGATTATTTATATTTCTTGTAATCCTAGTACTCTAGGTAAAAACTTAAAAGTATTAAAACAATATTATCAAGTAAGAACAGTAATTCCATTTGATTTATTCCCAAATACACCACATGTAGAAAGTTTGACGGTATTAACTAAATGAAATATCAATTAAAGTATGGCAAGATTGACTTCCATATTGATGAGCAATTTGATCAGAAAACATTATCTGATTTCTTTGATTATTATGTTCAATCTAAAAAGAATCGCTATTTATTATTCCAAGAAAATCGTATCTTAATTAATCGTAAAAAACCAACTAATGAAAATGATTTATTACACAAGAAAGATGTTATAAGTATCATTTTACCAAACGAAGATATTGATTATGAGCCAAGTGAAAAAGAATGCAAAGTTGTTTATGAAGATGACTTTGTCTATATCGTTCATAAAGATCCAGGAATGATTATTCATGGAGATGAGGAATGTCTTGCAAAACAAGCCGCAAGATATCAACTCAATCATAATATTCATACTCCTGTTCGCTATATTCATCGTTTAGACGAAGATACAACAGGACTAGTATTATTTTGCAAAATTCCTTTCTTTCAACCATGGTTTGATAAGATGTTGCAAGAAAAAGCTATCCATCGTCACTACCTAGCAATATGTACAGGTAAAGCGAAAATCAATCAAGGTTTTAGATGGGATAAACCGATTGGAAGAGATAGACATGTTAATGGTAAATATCGCATATCAGAAACAGGACAAGAAGCTTTAACTAAGGCTAGATGCTTAGCACGTATAAATGATTATTTACTTATGGAATGTGAACTTGAAACAGGAAGAACACACCAAATTCGTGTACATATGAGTTCTTCTAATCACCCTATTGTAAATGATCCACTATATGGTTTACCTTCATTAGATTTTAAGCATATGTGTTTATGGGCAAATAAAATTACCTTTACTAATCCTGTAACTTTACAAGAATGTACAGTAACTGATATTCCAAACAAAGATTTTAAGATGTTTAGACGCTATATCGATGAGAAGAAATAAAGGATTTACATTAGCTGAATTACTCGTTGTTGTCGCAATTATTGCCATATTAGTTGCGATATCTATTCCCATCTTTTCTAGTCAACTCCATAAAACAAGAGTTGCGACAGATTACGCTAATGTAAGAAGTTATTATGCAGAATTACAATACGATTTTTTAGAAAAAGAAAAAATCGATAATTCAAAACTAAATGAGTGGGGAAAACCAGGTTTAACTTCCTTTAAGTTAAACAATCAAGAAATCACTTTAAAAGAAGGTTATTTGTGGATTGCCCCTGAATACGATGATACAAATACAAAAATCATTGGTTATAACTTTTATTATCTGTGTAAAAATTACGATTGCGAGTTGTTATTACCTGAAGATTAATCATTATCCCCAAAACAAAAAGTTGCATCAAGCGTGCAACTTTTATTCTTGTGGAACTAATGGTTCTGTTACATCAATCCATTCATGATAGTGTGAATATTGAATAAGTTCATCCAGTGTTAGTTTAATCGCAGAATTTACACTACCACATGCCGGATAAAGATATTCAAATCTTTTTAGTGATTCATCTAAATAAACAATAACATTTTCTTTTAAGCCGAATGGACATACTCCTCCAATTGGATGACTTGTATATTCTTCAACTTCTTCACCATGTAACATTCTCGCTTTTTTATGAAAGAATGATTTGTATTTATGATTACTAATCTTAACATCCCCTGCCATTACAATGACAATTGGTTGTTCATCTACTAAAAATGACATTGTTTTTGCTATTTCTGCTTCAGTGCATCCTAAAGCAACACTAGCCAAATGAACTGTTGCACTAGACTCATTTAATACAACAATTCGATCTGCTATTCCATATGTTTCGAATTCTTTCTTTACGCTTTCTAAAGACATATATAATCCCCTACTCTATAATTTCAATTTCTTTTGGATAAGCATTTAATACAATATGACCTGTTTCTGTAATTAAAACTAAATCTTCAATTCTTACTCCTAATACATCTTTGTTATAAATTCCTGGTTCAATAGAAAAGATATTACCAGGTTTTGTCAAAGAAAAGTTATTAGCAGAAACATCACCATAATCATGGTCTTGTATACCGATATAGTGACCTAGACGGTGGGTAAAATCTTTCCCATAACCACCATTAGTAATAATATCTCTCGCTGTTTTATCAATATTACTAAAGACTACTCCTGGTTTACAAATCGCTTCTGCTTCTTCATTTGCTGACCGAACTAAGTTATAAACTCTTTTTTGTTCCGTTGTTAATTCCTTTTTATAGAAGAAAGTTCTTGTCATATCAGAACAATAATTTTTATATTTACAACCTACATCAAATAAAACTGTATCGCCTTCTTTTAGAATTGTTTCATCTGGTCCATGATGAGGATCAGCACTGTTTACTCCAAAAGCGACAATTGGATCAAAAGAATAACTCTCAGCTCCTAAACTCTTATAGATATCTAAACATTGTGATGCCACTTCTATCTCACTTACACCTTCATGAATCAATCCTTTAAATTTAGCTATGGCAAGATCGTTGATCTTGGAGGATTCTATCATTAATGCTATTTCATATTCATCTTTGATAGAACGAGCTTCATCTATTGCAATAGATGTATTTACAAAGTTAGACGCAACATGAGCATTCATCAAAGGAAGTAAAAACTTAGCTGGTAATTCTTTATCTACACCTAATGCTAGATTTTGCTTTACGTCTTTAGAAATTACACTACAAATATCTGTAGTATCTGTAATTGAAATAATATTGATACCTAGATTTTCATCTGTACGAAATAATTCATTTAAATATAATATTGGACAACTATTTTTTTGAATCAATAATCCTAGAAAACGTTCTCCAGGGTAAAACCATTTTCCTGTTAAATAAAATATAGCGACAGGATCACTTACTAGCATTTGTTCAATACTTTGTTCTTCTAGAAATGAAAATACTTTGTTTAAACGTTCTTGATTTAACATAATCCACCTACTTCATCCAATTGATAAAATCTTCAAAATCTCCTTGAGGATACTTTGACATATCTACTTTATCACCATTTAATAAATTTTTTGTAATCATGAATACTTGCATACCCGTTTTAGTTGCAGCGATATCTTCTATAGCATCGTTACCAACCATAACGCATTCTGTAGGGTCTAGATTCATTTTCTCAATAATTTCTGTATAGTATTTTGGATTAGGTTTACAATATGTACTATTTTCATAAGTTGTAATTAAGCTAAAATCATTTACATCTAGTCCTGCCCACGCTATTCTTTGATACGTCGCGATGGCTGGAAAAAGAGGATTAGTCGCAACAATTAGCTCTAATCCTTTGTCTTTAAGTATTTGTACAGCTTCTTTAGCTTTAGGATCTACACTAGTCGCAATTTGAGCTTGATAAAAATCATCACGATAAAAATCTTCAAAATACTTTTTATCTTCTAGTTTTTTTTCACCATAACACTCAGCAAAATAGTTCCAAAACGCTTCTTCATTTGTCTTAGTACCATCATTTAGTACCATAGCTTCAGTACCTTTCCATACAGATTGAATCAGTTTTTCACTTTCATATCCATATGGTGCCATATGTTTAGCTAAAAATTTGAAGTATGTTTTTGTGAAATGATTTTGATCCATTGGTAATAGTGTTCCATCTAAATCAAATAGTACAGTTTTCATATTTATTTGCCCTTTTCTAGATTTTCTTTAGCAACTGCTAACATTAATTTAATACGATTTTCTTGGTTAACTCGTGTAGCACTAGGATCATAATCTACTGGTGTAATATTGGCATTAGGATGTTTTTCTCTAATTTTATTAATTACACCCTTTCCAGCAATATGGTTTGGTAAGCAACCAAAAGGTTGAGCACAAATGATATTGGCATATCCACCTTCAATTAGCTCTAACATTTCTCCTGTTAGTAGCCATCCTTCACCCATTTTTGTTCCTAAAGATAAAATTCCTTCAGGTTTCTTCATGAGTTCTGTAAACTTACCTGGGCCATAGAATCCATATTTACGCATTGCTTTACTTTGTAAATCACCATAATGATCTAATAGTTTTAAGCCAAGTCCTGCAATTTTACCCATCTTAGGATTCATACCATAGAATTCTGTATCCATCGCATAATTTGCACAACAATATTCAACATATCCCATTAAACCAGGCATATTTACTTCACAATCTTGTGACTCTAAAAAGTTTAATAAATCATTATTCCCTGTTGGTGAGAACTTTACATAAATTTCTCCAACAACACCTACTTTAACTTTTGGTTTTCTATCTAAAGGAATTGACGCAAAATCTTTAGCAATTGCATTAAAAATCTTATTATAAGAAAAAGGTAAATAATTCTTATTTGCACGAATATCTTGATCAAGCTTATTCAACCATTTTTCTACCATTTTTTCGCTATCACCAGCATTTACTTCATAAGCATGTGCTTCATTTCTTAAAGCGAAAATTAAATCACCATACTCCACTGCCGCAATCATCTTTAGAATCATTCTTTTAGTCCAAGGCATCATAGAACCTTCTTCTAAACCATTAACGTTTGCACTAGCTACAGGAATATTACTATGTCCAGAGCGAACTAAAGCTTTACGTAGTAACTTAATATAATTACTTGCTCTACAACCACCACCTGATTGTGAGATTAATAATGCTGTATGATCTAAGTCATATTTACCACTATCTAAAGCTTCTAAAAATTGTCCAATAACAATTAATGCTGGATAACATGTATCATTGTGTACATATTTTAAACCGTTTTGTGTTACTTCACTACTAGCACTTCCAAGTAACTCGACATTATGGTAGCCTTCTGATTCCATCGCTGACTTTAGTAAACGAAATTGAATAGGACACATATTTGGAACTAAAACGGTATAGTCTTTTAACATCTCTTTTGTAAAATTTGGTGTCAAATATTCCATATTACTTGTCCCCTTCTAACTTTCTTTCTGCAAGTGCAGCAAATAAACTTCTTAATCGAATCGTTACTGTACCTAAGTTTGTAATTTCATCAATTTTAAGTTGTGTATATAACTTATTTCCTTCTTGTAGTATTTCTCTTGTTTCATCTGTTGTAATCGCATCTAGTCCACAACCAAACGAAACAAGTTGTACAAGATCTATATCATCTTGTTCAGTACAATACTTTGCCGCAGCATATAAACGAGAATGATATGACCATTGATTTAATACAGCAGTATTAAATTTCTTTGTTAAATTGCTAATGGAATCTTCTGTAATAACAGCAGCACCAAGTCGTGTAATCAATTTATCTATACCATGGTTTACTTCTGGATCTACGTGGTATGGTCTACCCGCTAAAACAATAATACGTTTATTTTCTCGACGTGCTTCTTCTATAATTTGAAGTCCTTTATCTCGAATTTGTTGCATATGCTTATCATATTCTGCATATGCTTCATGAATTGCATTCACTACTTCTTCTTTCTTCAAAATAGGGAAATGCTTTTGTATCATGCTAGGATATCTTTTTTCAAATTCTTGTCTATTACTCAAATCAATAAAGTCAAAGATAAATGGTATATGTTCTAGTTCATTACAATTGTCTTTTAATACTTCTGGATAATATGCAACAACAGGACAATTGTAGTGATTATCTCCTAATTCTTCATCAAAGTTATAACTCATGCATGGATAAAATATCGCATCAACTTTTTCTTTTGCTAAAGCATGGATATGACCATGAGATAATTTTGCCGGATAACAAGCTGTATCACTAGGGATTGTAGCTTGGCCATCTTGATATAACTTATGATTAGAAATAGGACTAACTTTTACTTTAAATCCTAACTTTGTCCAAAATGTATGCCAGAATGGTAATAATTCATACATATTTAGAACTAATGGAATACCAATTGTTCCTTTAGTACCTTCACCTTCATTACTAGCATAAGATTTTAGTAATCCTAGTTTATAAGCATATAGGTTTAAATCATCATTTCCACTAACACCTGTAACTGGTTTATCACAACGATTACCACTAATATATTTCTTACCATCCGCAAATATATTTACCGTTAATAAGCAATGGTTACCACAACCTTGACACGTTACTGTTGTTGTTTTTTGCGTGAAATTTTGTAATTCTTCTTCACTTAGGAAAGTACTAACATGACCTTCTTCAACATGTTTTTTTCCATATAAAGCAGCACCAAAGGCACCCATTAATCCCGCAATATCTGGGCGAATAACTTCTACTCCCATTTCTTTTTCAAACGCTCTTAAAACAGCTTCGTTATAGAAAGTACCACCTTGAACAACAATATGTTTTCCTAATTCATCAGGACTAGCACAACGAATAACTTTATACAATGCATTTTTTACAACTGATATAGATAAACCAGCACTAATATCTTCAATTGAAGCTCCATCTTTTTGCGCTTGTTTAACAGATGAATTCATAAATACAGTACATCTAGAGCCTAAATCTACTGGTTTTTTCGCTGCTAAACCAAGTCTTGCAAATTCTTGTACATCATAGCCTAAGGCTTTTGCAAAAGTTTGTAAGAAACTACCACATCCTGAAGAACATGCTTCATTTAAGAAGATATCTGAAATCGCTCCATCTGTAATCTTAAAGCACTTCATATCTTGACCACCAATATCAATAATAAAATCGACATTAGGTAAGAAATATCTAGCAGCCGTAAAATGTGCTACTGTTTCTACTACACCTAAATCACAATGGAATGCATGTTTAATTAGCTCTTCACCATAACCTGTTGTCGTAACACTAGAAATCTTTATATTTGGATATTTCTTATATACATTTAATAATTCTTCACGAATTAAAGGTACAGGATTACCATTGTTTGTTTCGTACCATGTGTGAAGGATTTTTCCTTCTTCATTCATGATAACCATTTTAATTGTCGTAGAACCAGAATCTATACCAATATGCACTGGTTTACTTTCATCAAATTGTGCTCTAGGAACAGAGGCTTTCATATGACGATTATGGAACTCCCAATATTCTTCTTTTGAAGAAAATAAAGCTGGTAATCCTGCATAAGCAGAATGATTTCCATAGTCTTTTAAACGAAGAATCGCTTCTTTTAAATTCACTTCTTTATCTGCATAATATGCAGCACCTAAGGCTACATATAATAAAGAATTTTCAGGACAAGTACCTTTTAATCCTAATGTTTTATCAAAACTATCTCTTAAACATTTAGAGAAAGTTAAAGGACCTCCTAAATATAAAATATTTCCTTTAATCGATCTTCCTTGAGCTAAACCAGCAATCGTTTGATTGACTACAGCTTGATAAATAGAAGCTGCGATATCGCTAGTTTTTGCACCTTGGTTAATTAATGGTTGAACATCACTTTTCGCAAATACACCACATCTAGACGCAATGGTATAAATTCTTTCAGCTTTTAAAGCTTCTTCATCCATTTCATCAGATTTCATTTGTAATAAAGTTGCCATTTGGTCAATGAACGCACCTGTACCACCAGCACAAGATCCATTCATTCTTACTTCAACACCGTTTTTTAAAAATAATATTTTTGCGTCCTCGCCTCCAAGCTCAATAATACAATCAGTATCACTAGCTAATTTTGTTGCGGCAACACGAGTCGCGTATACTTCTTGCACAAAAGGAATTTGACATTTATCTGCTAAGCCCATTCCAGCTGAACCTGAAATAGCTAAAATAACATCATGATCATGCACAAAATCATTATTTAATCTTGTTAATATTTCTTCTGCTTTTTCTAATATATGACTATGATGTCTTTCATATGTTTTATAGATTATTTTATCGTTTTCATCTAAAACGACACACTTAATAGTTGTTGATCCGATATCTAATCCAATTCTCATGCATTTTCCTCCATTAACGACTTATTATAAAATAAAATAAAGAAAAATAGTTAAACAAATGAACCTATTTGTCATGAAGATAACATCCTTGTGTTATTCCATTCTTTTTTAAATACTGTGCAATACCATTTAATACATGTCTTTTATGTAAACTCCATGTAGGCGCAACTAATTTATGACGTTCACCATCACCTGTTAAACGATGAATCACAATGTTTTCATTTAAATACCCAATGCATAAACATACTTTATGAATATATTCTTCTTCACTAAGTGCTTGTATTTCACTTCTTTGATAATATTCATATAGTTTTGTATCATTCAAAATATGAAGTAATTGTAATTTAACACCAAATATATTTAATTCATTTAAATACTTCATTTCTTGAATTAAAAATTCATCATCTTCATTTGGTAGTCCTAAAATAATATGTACAATTACAGGTATATTTAAAGCATTTAATTGATTTACACAATCAGTAAATACTTTTGTTTTATAACCTCGATTCATCCATGTAGCACACTCATCATTTATTGTTTGTAATCCCAGTTCTATCCATATAAATTTATTAGGATATGTTAGTTTTAATTCACTTAACAAATCTAATACTTCTTGTCCCATACAATCAGGTCTAGTCGCAATTGATATTCCCGCAAGTAATTCATCTTCTAGTGCTTTTGTAAAATAAAAACGCAAAGTATCAATACGAGCATATGTATTTGTATAGGCTTGAAAATATCCTACAAACAAACAATCTTCACTAGATTTAACAATACTATTTTCTTTTAATTTTTCACCTGTATATAAATTAGCGAAATCTCCACTACCATTTGAACAAAATATACATCCACCTTTAGAAACTTTACCATCACGGTTTGGACAACCAAAATTCAAATTCAAAGGAATTTTATATAACTTTTTACCAAATTCTTTTTTGGCATAATCTGTAAAAGAATAATATCTTTGTGTATTCATTTGTCCTCCCGCAAAAAAAGATTAACTTAAATGTTAATCTCTTCTATTTTACTCAAATTCAACTTTTTCGAAATTCTTTATTTTAATATTTGTTGCATAATACTTTGTTAGTGCTTGAATTGTTGACTCTACATCTTTTACTCCAGCTGTTTCATAAGAAGAGTGCATAGCGAGTTGTGGTAAACCAATATCTACACAATGTACACTCACTTGTGTATTAGATAAATTACCAAGTGTTGATCCACCAACCATATCAGAACGATTCGCAAATGTTTGATAAGGAGCACAAGCTTGATGACATATTTCCATAAATACAGATCTTGAGAAAGCATCTGTAGTATATTTTTGATTTGCACTTTCTTTAATCACAACGCCTTTATTCATATAAGTACAATTCACAGTATCTGTTTTTTCTGGATGATTAGGATGCACCGCATGAGCATTATCAGCACTTACTAAGAAAGATTTCGCAATTGCAATATAATAGTCTTCTTCATTTTTATGTAATCCAATGTTAATTCTTTTTAATGTATCTTGTAAGAATGTCGACATTGCCCCTTGTTTGGTATTAGAGCCAACTTCTTCGTTATCAAAACAACAATAAACGTTAATATCATGTGTATTATTTGTTTGAATAAACGCTTCTAATGCTACATATGCACATTCTAAGTCATCTAGTTTAGGTGAAGAAATAAATTCTTTTTTAATTCCCCATTGTACTGGTTTTTGACGATTTACTAAAAATAAATCTAGGCCAAGTAAATCATCTACTTCTACACCAATGTACTTAGCAATATATTTTCTAAAATCACCAACTTCTGCTTCACCACAAGAAACTAATGGGCATAAATCAACTTGTCTATTTAAGCTAACTCCTTTATTCACATCACGATTCATGTGAATGGCAAGACTAGGAATAAGTAATATATCTTCATCTACATAAACTAAACGATTTTCTATACCACAATTTGTTTTAACAAGTGCTCTTCCTGCAACAGTTAATGGTTTATCAAACCAAGTTGAATCAATCATTCCACCATATGCTTCAACATCTAGTTTAAGATATTCCCCTTGTCCTTTTAATTCAGGAACAGTTTTAATCTTAAATGTTGGTGAATCACTATGAGAAGCACACATTTGAAAATGATAATCATCTAACGTTTCACCAACTTTAAAGGCAATAATACTAGAATGATTTCGAATCGTATAGTAATTCTTTCCTTTTTCTAAGTTCCATCCTGTTTCTTCAGGTAAATATTCAAATCCATTATTATCTAAACGATTTCGTATAGATTGAATTGAATGAAACATACTTGGACTATCTTGAATAAATTGAAATAAATCTTCTGTATACATTTGACTCACCCTTCTTACTAACGATTAATATATGCATCTAATAATTGGAATGTTGCAATCACACCATCCATGTGACTTCTTTCCATGCCATGACTTGCGGCTACACCAGGTCCAATTAAACCGCCTTTGATGTTATTACCACCACGTAATGCGGCACCTGTATCTGAACCATAATATGGATAAATATCTACAGCATGACGAATATTATGTTCTTTTGCAAGATTACTCATTGTTGTGGTAATTTCATAATCATATGGTCCACCAGAATCTTTTGCACAAATCGATACATCTCGTTCTGTGCAAGATAAATCATCTCCAATACAACCCATATCTACAGAGATAAATTCTTTAGTATCTTCTGGAACCCAACTAGCACCATGTCCTACTTCTTCATAAGTAGAGATACAAATATAGAATCCTCTTTCAGGTACAATAGGATTACTTTGATAATGTTCTAATAGACTCATTAAAATACATACACTTAATTTATCATCTAAGAATCTAGATTTGATATATCCACTTTCACATAATACCGTTTTAGGATCATAGGCAATATAATCACCATTTTCGATACCTAGTTTTATTACATCTTCTTTTGAAGAAACAATTTCATCTAAGCGAACTTCCATGTTTTCTTCAATATGTTCTTTAGCACTACTATCTTTAAATACATGAATACTCGGAGAAGTAGATAAAATTGTACCTGTATAAAACTTACCACTTCTTGTATAAACACGACAATATTCACCATCTAATGTATTTAATAATGGTCCTCCCACTTTAGTAATTGCTAGATTTCCATTGGATTTAATTGCTCGTACCATTAGACCAAGTGTATCCGCATGGGCACTAAAAGCTAAAGTATGTAATTTATCTTTACCTTCTACGGGGATATATAAATTTCCTTTTTCATTCTTAAAATAAGATACGCCTAGTTCATCACATTTCTTTTCAATATAAGATATCGCTTCTTTGCAATATCCACTTGGCGAATCAATCGCAAATAGTTCTTTTAGTATTGTTTCAAAAAATTCTTTATTCATTTACATTTTCCTCATCTTGTATCTCTTCATTAGTTTCTTCTGTAGGTGTTGTTGGTATAGTTGTTGGATCAACAGTAGCTTCTGGCGCAAGACTACTAGTTGGTTCACTGCTTGGTGAACTAGTTGGATTAGTAGTTGGGTCAGTTGTTGGATCAGTTGATGGATCAACAATAGGTTCTGTCGAAGGAGTAACACTAGGAACTACCGTCGGCGTACTTGTTGGTGCTAAAGATGGTGAAGTAGTAGGCGTAGCAGTAGCTTCAGGAGTTTCTGTTTCTTCTACTTCTTGAACAACACATCCTGAATATGGATCACCTGTATAGCCACTATTACAATAGCAACCTCCACCACCATCGCTCCATGCATTAGCGCCACACGTTGTGCTTGTTGCTTCATCTCCTGTAAATTCTTCATTATTTAATGGGTTCACCGTAAATAATCCTGAAGGAACACCAATAATTGTTGGAATTTCATTCAATGGTTTTGGTCTTTCATCATCTGTAATATAACTATGTTCTCTTATATATTTAAATAATGTAATTAATCCTTGTTTCGATAAATGTAAACCATCAGAATCCATCATTCCTTTAGCGGCATATCCTGTAGTTTCATCTTTTAATGCTTCAGAAGAATTTAAGAATTTCCAATCATTTTCTTCACACATTTTTACAATTGCTTTATTATAAGCATCAATTTGCGTCATTGTTACATTAGGATATGAGCGTGACTCACTTACTGGAGGAATCGCATTCACAATTAAATCAGCATATGGATAAGCTTCTTCAATTGCTTTAAGTTGTTTTGTATAACGTTCAATAAAACTAGTCGCATCCGTACTATTACCTGATAAGTTATTTGTACCAAAAGTAATAATAATTCTTTGTGGTTGTAGTATTTTCACTGCTTCAACCATCGTAAATCTACCTGTACTAAAATCAATTACAGGCATCGTAGAAATCGCATCAATTCCCATACCTACAACACCAATAGAATTTTCTTTTGTCGCAAAAGTATTTCCATCTTCATCTGTAAAAGTTAAAAAACGAGCAGTATTTGAATCCCCTAAAAATAATGTTGAATCAACATAGTCTTTTCCAGCATCACTTGTTTTTACTAATACTGTTCCATCATATTCCTTTTCATCAATTACACCTTGAGAAGCATCATAAGGCTCACTTGACGCTGTAGCTTCAATTTTATCTTCTGTTTTACGCATTAAATTACTTACTAAAACTACTATTAGTACACACAAGCATATTCCTACTCCAATAAGAGCGTAAATAAATTCTTTCCTAAGTTTCAATTTTTTCTTCTTTTCCATATGTATTATTTTATTACAAAGCTATGTTTCCCGCAAAAAGTTATACTTCAAATGAAAATTAAATATTATGTTAAACTTATTTCGTACTTGAAAGGATTATGACATGAACCGCAAAAAAATATTATTAATTTTATTCGTAGCGATACTCGCTATATCTTTTTTCTGTTTTCAACAATTCACAAAACAAAGTACGCAAGTTATTGAAATAGATGAAACTACTCCTAGTACTACGCCAACAAGTACTACAGAAGCGACAAGCGAACCTATAGAAACTGAAGATGAAATGTTAATGTATAAAAATAGTGATTTCATCGAAAAAGAACAACCTGCTCTAACAGAAGAAACAAAGAAACTGATTTCTTTATTCCAAAAAGATCCAACAAAAGAGAACTTTTTTAACTTAAGAAATGAAGTCATCAAAAACTATGAAGCTGTATTAACAAAAAAAGAAGATAAACTAGACGAATTGAAAGAAGAAACTAGCGGTAAACCAAATGGTTCTAGTTTAGTTAGCGAAATGGAAGAAATCGTACAAGAAATGTATGATACATATTGGATTAGAATTAACAGTACAATGTTACGTTTTTCTGATGATAGATTATTAAAATGGAATATTTCTAATGCATTAGATTATGATTATGTCCCTGTTATGGGTGCTGGTGAAACAATTTATATTAAAACGACTCCTGTAACAAACAAAGAATATGCTGAATTTATTCAAGATACAGGTTACCCTGCTCCTAGCAATTGGGAAAATGGAACATATCCTGAAGGAGAAGATAACTATCCTGTTAATTTTGTTTCATATGAAGATGCATTAGCTTATTGTAATTATCTAAATGAACAAGATGATCAAAATACTTATCGCTTACCTACAGAAAGCGAATGGGAATTAGCTGCAGGACATATGCCAAAAGACGCTGATTTCAATTGTGGTGTAAATGACGAAAGAACTTCAGTATTTGAATATTCTGATACAACTCGTGGCGCCCATGGTGCAATTGATTTCTGGGGTAATGTTTGGGAATGGACATCCTCTTCTAAAGATTCAGATAACTTATTAGAAGTTAAAGGTGGAGCATACAATACAACTAGAAACGAGTGTAGAACAGAATATCGTAATGAAAGTAGAAATGAAAACGAAAGTTATGAAGATGTAGGTTTTAGAGTTATACAAGTAAAGAATGGTATTGAACCAGAACTTAAAATTGATTCTACGACTCTTGATTCTGAAACAATTAGTGACGATATGTTAGTTTATTTTGGTGTAAAAAATTAAGAAAAAAAGTATCTATCCTTCAATGTGACAGATACTTTTATTTTTCTATATGGCGCAGGAACAGACGCAATTTAATATATTTTACATATCGCCTTAAATTGACTTATTATGTATTTATAGC
>CAVCUC010000002.1:0-58217 GCA_963605225.1 bacterium | reverse complement strand
ATCCTTCTCGCCATTCTTTATAAGCATTTACTTTTTGTTCATACGTTAATTTCATGATAAAAACCCCTCCAGTTGAAGTTGTTCAACTTTTGGGGTTCACCTCATTATTCCCTTTCGTTCCTTCTTAATTGATATTCACCAGTAACTTCTAATGAAGCTCCAGCATCTAATGTAATTCTACCTTGGCGGCATTCTCTTCGTCTTCCATTAGCGTCTCGTACATGCATTCCTTCATCTTTTAAAGGAGATACATAATATACGCCAGGCATAATGTTTTTAGGTACAGAATAAATACCAGGAGTGATTGTCATTGTATTATCACTAGATAAATAGATTAAATTACCATCTTTCTTTTCTTGTATAGCAGCAGCTTTTAGAAATACTGCTTCACGCATATAAAATAAATCAGAATGATTCACACTATATTTATATGTTTTTCCTTTTTCGCTAACGACAATTTCATTTAAATTATTTAGGTCATGAATCATGTTAGTTAAACGGTGACAATTAATAAAGTTCTCTGACATGAAATATAATGCGGCATCTGTTTCATATAGCTTGCCTTTAACTGTTGTTACACCACTACTACCAGGTGCAGTAGACAATTGGTCGAAATTTTTTCTTGTGATATCCGCAATTCTAATATTTTTCTTTTCACTAGGAATTAAACTTGTTAAAACAGTGATGGAAGAATCAACAACATTAATCGCTCTTTCACCTTCATGTAATAACATGCTAGGTAGTGGATAAAACTTAGCAATTGTTTCATCAGGTGTATGATTTTCTAAATAATTAGAAATTAACATATCACGCATTTTAGAATCATTTGTTACAAGCAATTGGAATATATCGTATTTAACAGGTAAATGATAGTTTTCAATAATTCGTTTACATCTTTTACAGATAAAATGCCCATCATTAAGAGCTTCTGGTCGATTAAAGAGACCTTTTGGTTCATCTAAACAAAAATCACAAATTTTACTTTTCGCCATAAATGCCTCCTAGTAGTATTATAACACTATGAATATAAAGCTAATATAGTGAGCAATATATATCGAAGAAAGATTATTGAAATGAGAGAAATAAGTGTATTAAAACTAACAGAAAGAATAAAAGAAGAGAGTGGAAGGATTGCCATCCAATATAATTGTGATATCTTACAAGCATTAAAAGAAGGCTATCAAAATGAAGAAGATGATAAGTCTAAGATAGCTTTAGAAATGTTACTAGATAATGCAGAAATAGCCCGAAAAGAAGATGTTCCAATATGCCAAGATACAGGTATGATGACGGTATATTTAGAAGTTGGACAAGATGTACACTTCGTGGATGGAAACGCGTATGATGCAATTCAAAAAGGGGTAAGTGAAGGATATACAGAACACTATTTACGTGCATCAGTTGTGGATGATCCTGCCTTTAACAGAAAGAATACAAAGGACAATACACCAGCTGTAATTTATACGTCTATTGTGCCAGGAGACAAAGTGAAAGTGTCTCTTATGGCTAAAGGCTTCGGTTCTGAAAATATGTCGCAAATTAAAATGCTAAAACCTGCTGAAGGAATAGAAGGAATCAAACAATTTGTTTTAAATACGATACAAAATGCTGGGCCAAATGCGTGCCCTCCAATGATTGTTGGAGTTGGTATTGGTGGTACATTTGACTATGCAGCAGTATTAAGTAAGAAAGCATTACTACGACCAATAAGCGATAGTAATAAAGATAATCGTTATAAAGAATTAGAAGATGACCTACTTAGAGATGCAAATCTATTACAGATAGGACCAATGGGTCTTGGTGGAAAAACATCAGTATTAAAAGTACAAGTAGAATATTTCCCTACACATATTGCTGGAATGCCTGTGGCAGTGAATATTTGTTGCCATGCATGTCGTCATACGGAGTTTGAACTATGAATTATAAACATATAACTTTACCTATATCGAATGAAGATTTAGAAAGTCTTAAAGCAGGGGATGCAGTTCTTTTATCAGGAACAATTTATACAGCACGTGATGCAGCACATAAACGTATTGCAGAACTAATACAAGAAGGTAAAGAATTACCAATTGATTTACAGAATGCATCAATTTATTATGTTGGACCTACGCCAAATAAAGAGGGACAAGTGATAGGGTCTGCTGGCCCTACAACAAGTTCAAGAATGGACGCATATACTCCTTTACTATTAGATAGAGGCTTAAAAGTAATGATTGGTAAAGGAAAAAGAAGTAATCCAGTTAAAAAATCGATGATTCAAAATAAAGCAATTTATTTTGTGGCTTGTGGTGGTGCTGGAGCATTATTAAGCCATGCGATTATTAAGAGTGAAGTAATTGCATTTGAGGATTTACTATCTGAAGCAATTAGAAAACTAGAAGTAAAAGATTTTCCTTGTTTTGTTGGAATTGATATAACAGGAAATGATATTTACATACATTAACTGAATAGGAAGAGTGGAAATATACGAATAAAAAGGTTTCTGCTCTTTTTCGTATTAGCAAAAAGTTATGAAAAGTTATGAAAGGATTCGAAAGTTATGAAGAGTTATGAAAATCCTTATTCACTTAATTTTGGAGTTATACCTAGCCAATATGTTCCTAGGACACAACAAATGGAACAAATTATTGGAACGTTTAATAGTAAAAAACCATCGATTAATGTTTATTTAATTAGTGGAGTTCGTGGCTCAGGAAAAACAGTATTAATGAGTAATGTTTCAAAGGAATTGAAAAAAGATCCTAGTTGGATTGTGATTAGCTTAAATCCTATAAGAGACATTTTGCATAGTGCTGTGGAAAAATTGAATGCGCATAAAGAGTTTTCTAAAATTAAACTAACAGGTAAAGTTGATTTTTCATTATTAGGAATTGGTGTATCAATTGAAGGTGCAGAGAAGATTTCGGATGAGGAAGTAGCTTTAGAAACGATTCTAACTTATGTGAAAAAGATAAAAAAGAAGGTGTTATTCACAATAGATGAAGTAACTAATTCTGAATATATCAAACAATTTACAAGTACATTTCAAAATTTAGTTCGTGAAGAGTATCCTATATTTTTACTGATGACAGGGTTGTATGAAAATATACGTAAGATCCAAGATGAGGATGAATTAACTTTCTTGTATAGAGCACCTCGTATAGAATTAACGCCGCTTAACATTGGCGGAATGATGGAATCATATAAAAATACATTAGGCGTTGACGAAGAAACTGCACGAAAAATGGCTAAGAAAACAAATGGTTATTCTTATGCATTTCAATTATTAGGATATTTATCTTATCAGAAAAAAGAAGGGTTCGATATAAACGTTGAGCAAGCATATAGACAGTATCTTGAAGAATATTCTTACGAGAAAATATGGCATGAGCTTTCAGCAATAGAAAAGAATATATTAATCGTCCTAGCAAAATCTAACACAAAGAAAGTGAAAGATATTCGTGAAAAAATACAATCAAAGTCAAATAACTTTTCTGTATATCGCACTAGATTGATACGCAAGGGAGTAGTTTACTCGCCATCCTATGGAGAATTAGATTTTACTCTTCCTGAGTTTGACAAATTTGCATTAGACCAAGAATAAAAAATGGTCAAAATAAAAGAAAAACAAAGAATGAATGCTTCAGTTTTTATCGAATAATTAAAGAAAAATGCAAAAATTAAAAACTTTTCAAAAAAAGAGCAAAAAGTGATTGACAAAGATTTCAGCTTCTAGTAGAGTAATTCTGCTTAGTGAAAAAAGGCTTTGCTGTGTGCAAAGCTTATATTTAGGCTAAGAAATGGCACGCTCGAGAGTGTGTGCATAAAAAAGGAAGGAGCAACAAATGCCTACAATAAATCAACTTGTACGTAAAGGCCGTACAGATAAGGTTACAAAGTCTAAGTCTCCAGCTTTGAATAGAGGTTTCAACTCTCTTCAAAAGAAGCCTACAAAACTTAGTAGCCCTCAAAAACGTGGTGTATGTACTCGTGTTGGTACAATGACACCTAAAAAACCTAACTCAGCATTACGTAAATATGCCCGTGTACGTTTATCAAACGGTATGGAAGTAACAGCATATATCCCAGGTGTTGGACACAACCTACAAGAACATAGCGTTGTTATGATTCGTGGTGGACGTGTTAAGGATCTACCTGGTGTTCGTTATCACATTATTCGTGGTACATTAGACTGCGCTGGTGTTAACGACCGTAATCAAAGCCGTTCCCTATATGGAACAAAGAAGCCAAAGGCTTCTAAGTAGAAAGGAGATACAGAAATATGCCAAGAAAAGGTTATGTAGCAAAACGTGACGTATTACCTGATCCAATCTACAATTCAAAACTTGTTACAAAGTTGATCAACAAGATTATGATCGATGGTAAACGTGGAACAGCTCAAACAATTCTTTACAATTCATTCGCAATTGTTGAAGAAAAAACAGGACAAAACCCTATGGAAGTGTTCGAAAAAGCTTTAGGTAATGTAATGCCTATGCTAGAACTAAAGGTTCGTCGTGTTGGTGGTGCAAACTACCAAGTTCCAGTTGAAGTTAGTGCTGAAAGAAAACTAACGTTAGGTTTAAGATGGATTGTTAACTATGCAAGACTTCGTCATGAACCAACAATGGAATTAAGATTAGCTCACGAAATTATGGATGCAGCTAACGGAACAGGTGCATCTGTAAAGAAGAAAGAAGATACTCATAAGATGGCTGAAGCGAACAAAGCTTTCGCTCACTATCGTTGGTAATAGGGGAAGAATATGCCTAGAGAATTTCCTTTAAATAAAATGCGTAACATTGGTATCATGGCTCACATTGATGCCGGAAAAACAACTACTACAGAGCGTATTCTTTACTATACAGGTAAGATTTACAAGATTGGTGAAACACACGATGGTGCGAGCCAAATGGACTGGATGGCACAAGAACAAGAACGTGGTATTACTATCACTTCTGCTGCCACAACATGTCATTGGAAAGATTGCCAAATTAACATTATCGATACACCGGGCCACGTTGACTTCACAGCTGAAGTTGAACGTTCTCTACGTGTATTAGATGGTGCTGTTACAGTTTTAGACTCTAAAGCTGGTGTAGAACCTCAAACAGAAACTGTTTGGAGACAAGCTACAGAATATAAAGTTCCTCGTATCGTTTTCTCTAACAAGATGGACGCTACAGGTGCTGACTTCTATATGTCAGTTCGTTCTATTGGCGATCGTTTAGGAGCTAAGGCTGCTGCGATTCAAATGCCAATTGGTGCTGAACAAAGTTTCCGTGGAATTATCGACTTAGTTGAAATGAAACAGGAAATGTACATGAATGACTTAGGAACTGATATTCAAATCGGTGAAATCGATGAAGAATTCAAGGAACAAGCTCAAGAAATGCACCAACAAATGTTAGAAGCTATCGCTGACTACGATGATGACTTAATGATGAAAGTACTTGAAGGTGAAGAACCTACAGTTGAAGAAGTTAAGGCAGCTATTCGTAAAGGTGTATTAACATCAGAATTCTTCCCAGTATTATGTGGATCTGCTTATAAGAACAAGGGTGTTCAATTATTACTTGACGCCGTACTTGATTACTTACCAGCTCCAACAGATATTCCATCAATTAAGGGTCACTTAGAAGATGGAACAGAAGCTGAAAGAGTTGCTGGCGATGATCAACCATTCAGCGCATTAGCATTTAAGGTAGCTACTGACCCATTCGTAGGTCGTTTAACATACTTCCGTGTTTACTCTGGTACTATCACAGCAGGAAGCTATGTATTAAACGCTTCTAAAGATAAGAGAGAACGTCTAGGACGTATCGTTAGAATGCATGCAAATCACCGTGAAGATATTACTGAAGTATATGCAGGTGATATTGCTGGTGCCGTTGGTTTAAAGAACACAACAACAGGTGATACATTATGTGATGAAAGTGCACCTATTATCCTTGAATCAATGGTATTCCCAGAACCAGTTATTCAGATGTCTGTTGAACCTAAGACAAAAGCAGATGGCGAAAAGATGGACCAAGCATTAGCAAAACTTGCTGAAGAAGATCCAACATTCCGTACATATACTGATGAAGAAACAGGTCAAACAATCATCGCTGGTGTTGGTGAACTTCAACTTGATATCATCATGGATCGTATGAAACGTGAATTTAAGGTTGAAGCTACAGCTGGTGCTCCACAAGTTGCTTACCGTGAAACAATCCGTTCTACTGCAGAATGTGAAGGTAAGTTCATCCGTCAAACTGGTGGTCATGGTCAATATGGTCACGTATGGATTCGTTTCGAACCTAATGAAGGTAAAGGATTTGAATTCGTTGACGCTACAGTTGGTGGAAGCGTACCTAAAGAATTCATCAAGCCTACTCAACAAGGTCTTGAAGATGCACTTAGCAATGGTTTAATTGCTGGTTACCCAATTGTTGATATCAAAGCTACATTATTCGATGGTAGTTACCATGATGTCGACTCTAGTGAACAAGCATATAAGATTGCTGCTGCTTTAGCTCTAAAAGAAGCTGCTAAGAAGTGTAATCCAGTAATTCTTGAACCAGTTATGAGAGTTGACGTTACTGCTCCAAGTGAATACTTAGGTGCTGTAATGGGCGATATCGTAAAACGTCGTGGACAAATTCGTCAACAAGAAGAAACAGGCAATGCTATTAAGATTGAAAGCTTCGTACCATTATCTGAAATGTTCGGTTATGTAACAGACTTACGTTCATTTACACAAGGTCGTGGAACATATATTATGCAAACAGATCACTACGAAGAAGTACCAAAGAGTATTGCTAAAGAGATTATTGAAAAAAATAGTACTACTGAAAAGTAAACTATAATATTGCAAACAAGAAGTGAATATCATAAAATGATATCGGTTTAAAAAAACAGGAGGAAATATAGCATTATGGCTAAGGAACATTTTGACCGTTCGCTGGAACATGTCAACATTGGTACTATCGGTCACGTTGACCATGGTAAAACGACATTAACAGCCGCAATCACAAAGTATTTATCTGAACACCCAGAAGATGGTAAAGCAACATTCGAAGCTTACGACCAAATCGATGGTGCTCCAGAAGAAAAGGCTCGTGGTATTACAATCAACACTGCACACGTTGAATACCAAACAAAGAACAGACACTATGCACACGTTGACTGTCCAGGTCACGCTGACTATGTTAAGAACATGATCACTGGTGCTGCTCAAATGGATGGTGGTATCCTAGTAGTTGCTGCAACAGACGGACCAATGCCACAAACACGTGAACACATCTTACTTGCTCGTCAAGTTGGTGTTCCTAAGATGGTTGTATTCTTAAATAAGTGCGACATGGTAGACGATCCAGAATTAATCGACCTTGTTGAAATGGAAGTTCGTGACCTATTATCTGAATATGGATTTGATGGTGACGAAACACCTATCATCAGAGGTTCAGCTCTAAAAGCTCTTGAAGGCGATCCTCAATGGACACCAGCAATCAAAGAGTTAATGGATGCTGTTGATAGTTGGATTCCTACACCAACTCACGAATTCGACAAACCATTCTTAATGGCAGTTGAAGACGTATTCACAATCACAGGTCGTGGTACAGTTGCTACTGGACGTGTAGAACGTGGTAAATTAAATCTAAACGACGAAGTTGAAATCGTTGGTATCAAAGATACAAAGAAGACAGTTGTTACTGGAATTGAAATGTTCCGTAAGACTCTTGACTTTGCTCAAGCTGGTGATAACATCGGTGCATTACTTCGTGGTGTAAACCGTGAAGAAATTGAACGTGGACAAGTATTAGCTAAGCCAGGTTCAGTTACTCCTCATACACAATTCAAGGCACAAGTATACGTATTAACTAAAGAAGAAGGCGGACGTCATACACCATTCGTATCTAACTACCGTCCACAATTCTACTTCCGTACAACAGACGTTACTGGTGTAATCAAACTTCCTGAAGGAACAGATATGTGTATGCCAGGTGATAACGTTGAAATGACTGTTGAACTACTAAACCCTATCGCTATCGAACAAGGAACAAAATTCTCTATTCGTGAAGGTGGTAGAACAGTAGGTTCTGGTAACATCACAGAAATCATTAAATAAGTTGATTTCTAAAATCTAAAAAAATAACCAATCTTGTATGATAGTGATATCCATGTGAGATTGGTTTTTTTTATTTTTCATTATGTTTTGAAAGTTCTTTATAATATTTTATAAAAGCTTTTTCACTAGGTGTATAACTAGCACCTTTTCTATATCCAAGTCCATATTCATATTTAATTTCAGGTTTTAAAGGAAGAATCATCAAATTATTGTCATGATTTATTTGTGCCATTTGAATAGGCATTATAGATAAACCCATACCTGCACTAATAAATTGAAAAACACTAGAAGCATAACCTTCATAAACTACATGTGGTTTTATATTTGCTTTAGAAAATTCGTCCATGACCATAGCATACATTCTAGAGTTTCTTGAACCTAATAAGATGTTTTCATCCTTAAGCAAAGAACATGTAAGATATTTACAAGAACTTAACTTGTGTGTCTTTGGAAGTACAACGACCATATATCCCTTTTTAAAACATACAAATTCATAATCGTGTGTAGTATTTTCTTTATGATATACAGCTATTAAATCAAGCGCTTCACTTCTATACATTTGTAAAAGTTCGGGATCAGTAGCTTCAATAATATCTACTCGATACTTAGGATATACTTTATTAAAATCGGTAAGTGATTTTGTGATTCCATAGTATTGATAGTTTCTAGGTACACCAACTTTAAAAGAATTATTACTTTGAGTTAGATAAGTTTTTAAAAATTTTTCTGACCTTTGATATTCATCACAAATACTCTCTGCAAAGGTAATGTACATTTTACCGAATGTACTTAGTTGAATGTTTCTTTTGGATCGATCAAATAATTGTGTTCCGAGTTCTTTTTCCAAAGTTTGGATGTGTCTAGATAAACCTGATTTATCGATGTTTACTTCTTCAGCCGCATCACTGTAGTTTAATGTTCTCGCTAATACCAAGAATTCTTGTAGATACTTTATTTCCATAGATATCACCTTTATCTAATTATATATTCATTTGTTGCATAAAGTGCAACAAAGTATATGAAATTTGCATTGTTTGCAATATTACTCGTTTATATAATGAAAAAAATAACAAGTGGAGGAGACATATGGGAAAAGGAAAAATTGATAATACCGTTCCTGATTTTACAGAACAGGAATGGGAATTCATGGAGGATTACAGAAAAAATTCTAGTAAGAAACCGCGTGAAAACTTAATTGAATTAATTAGTCACGTTGATTCAGGATTTGCAATGCAAGGAATGAACTCTGCCCCTTATTGGATGCTTGATCGTTTAATGACGGATGAACAAATTGATCTTGCTAATTATCTAGAACTTAGAAAACCAGTTTATATCGAGGAGTTAGCACAAAAAGCTGGGAAAAGTATCGAAGAAACAGCTCGCCTATGTAATGAAATGGGACAAATTGGTGTACTAAGATATAGGAAAGATGAACGAGGTGTAGATAAAGTTGAGTTACCTTTGTTTGTCATAGGTATTCTTGAACACACAATGTTGCAAGGTTGGAAGTGCGACCAATATGAAAATTATCCTGAACTAGCAGTGGGCTTTAAACATTATGCGACAAAGGTTATGACAGAAAGAGGTTATCTACTTCCTGCAGCTAACTATGGTGTTCATAGACCTGTTCCAGTAGATGAAGCTTTGAAAAACGAAAGTCATGTTGAATCTTGGGAAAGATTAGTTGAATTAGTTGATAAAAGTGCTCATGGAAGTTTTGCTATAGAACCTTGTATTTGCCGTAAGATAAGAAAACAATATGGTGAATTAGGTGATGATCCAGATATGGAATGGTGTTGTCCATTAGGAGATTATGCTGAATATTCAATTAGATTTAGAGGGGCAAGAAGAGTTACAAGAGAAGAATATCTTGCTAAGCTAGAAGAAGGAACTAAAAGAGGTTACGTACATAATGTTTCTAATCAAGATGGAAAGGACGAAATTGATTATGTATGTAATTGCGATTATCAATCATGTATGTCTTTGCGTTTAAGTTCATACACGATGGCAGCTAATATGCAGAAGTCTAATTTTGTCGCTACTGTAAATAAAGACAATTGTGTGGCTTGTGGAATGTGTGTTGAAAAATGCCCTGCAAATGCAGTTAGACTAGGTCAAAAGGTACCTGCTAAAAATCCTATTGTATATAAAGATGCGGAATTTCCACCTGAGTCAAACGCCTTGAAATGGGGAAGTGAACATTTTAATCCTGACTATCTATTAAATAGAGAAAATGTTAGAAAAGAAACTGGTACATCTCCATGTAAGGTTGATTGTCCAGCTCATATTGCAGTACAAGGTTATCTAAGAATGGCAGCTCAAGGAAGATATGAGGATGCGTTAAAACTAATTAAAAGGGAGAATCCATTGCCTGCGGTATGTGGAACAATTTGTAATCACCGTTGTGAAAGTGTTTGTACAAGAGGAACAATTGATGAAGCTGTTTCTATTGACGAAGTAAAGAAATTCTTGGCTTATAGAGAACTTAAAGAAGAAAATAGGTTTATTCCAGAAAAAATAAGAAATAACGGTAAAAAAGTAGCAGTAATTGGTGGTGGTCCTGCTGGTATTAGTTGCGCTTATTATCTTGCGGTTGAAGGACATCAAGTAACTATTTTTGAAAAGAATGCAGAACTTGGTGGAATGTTAAGATATGGTCTACCTAATTTTAGACTAGAAAAAGATGTTGTAAGAGCTGAAGTTGATGTTTTAAGAAAACTTGGTGTTGAATTTAAATGCAATGTTGAAGTTGGCAAAGATGTAACGATATCAAAATTAAAAGAAGAAGGATATAGTGGTTTCTTTATAGGTATTGGCTTACAAAGTGGTGGAAAACTTGGTATTCCTGGAGCGGATAGTGAAGGCGTTGTTAGTGGCGTTGAATTTATGAAAGCTGTTAACTCAAATGGCAAAAAACTATCGGGTAATGTTGTTGTAATAGGTGGTGGTAATATTGGCGCTGATATTGCAAGAACTGCTATAAGATGTGGAGCTAGTTCTGTAGATTTGTATTGCCTTGAAAGTTATGATGAAATGCCAATGGGTAGCTTAGACCAAAACTTATGTAAAGAAGATGGTATTACCATACATGATGGTTGGGGCCAAACAGAAATTCTTTCAAAAGATGGTAAATGTACAGGTATCAAATTCCATAAATGTTTATCAGTTAAAAATGAAGAAGGAAGATTTGATCCTAAATTTGATGATTCTATAAATGAAACTGCCGAATGTTCAACTGTCATCTATTGCATTGGTCAAAGACCGAATTGGAAAGATTTACTAAAAGATACAAAAGTTAAACTTAATAATCGTGGACTAGCAATTGCAGATGGGTTCACTTATCAAACAGATGACCCTGATATCTTTGTTGCGGGTGATATTTTTACAGGTCAAAAGTTTGCGATTGATGCAATTGCTGGTGGTAAGCAATCAGCCGTATCACTTCATCGGTATGTATGGGGTAATAGTCTAGTATCTGGAAGAGATAGAAGAGATTATAAGTCTATCGATAAGGAAAATCTAAATATCGAAAGCTATGATAATGCAAAACGTCAAGTACCGGCAATTGATGTATCGAAGAAACATACAATGAAAGATGAACATGGTGTATTCACAGAAGAACAAGTAAAGATTGAAACAAGTCGTTGTTTAAAATGTGGTGTTGCCTATGTTGATGAAAATTTATGTATTGGTTGTGGAGTTTGTTCTAGTAGATGTCAAATGGACGCGATATATCTAAAGAAAAAATATAATTATGTTCCAGTTGAAGATGAACAAAGAAAAATAGATACTGTAAAAGAAGTTAATAGACGTATCGATAATAAATTTAAAGGTAAACCTGTCATGAAAGCTCTCGCAAAAACAGCTATTAAGAAAAAACTAAAGACACCAAAAAGAGGCGAAGCACCTGAAAGAGATTGGTAATATGCATGAAATAGGTATGCTTAAACAAACAGCTAAAATCGCTGAGAAATATGCTAAAGACAATGGTCTTACTAAAGTTGAAAGTATTCAAATTGAAGTAGGACAATTGTCTGGCGCATTGCCTTATATTTTTTATGAATATTTCGATTATGTTGCAAAAGATTATCCTTGCTTAAAAGGGACAAAACTAGAAATTAAGACGATTCCATGTGAAGGTTTATGCAACGATTGTCACGCTTTATTTAATGTTTATGATTTTGAAGGGAAATGTCCTAGATGTGGTAGCATGAATAAAAAAATTTTAGGTGGGACAGATATAAGACTTATAAGCATTACGGGCGCATAAAAAGTAAAATAAGAACAAATAGACTGTTACGAAGAAATGAATTCGTAGCAGTCTTTTTTCGGTGTATAAAAGAAAAATCCTAAGCAATAGCCTAGGATCATTTTTAGTTTTCAAAGTGAATTGTATCTTCTTGTAACATTGGGTAACAAGAAATAGATGTTCCATCTAAATCTACATGATTCATATTTACTGCAGAGATTTGATGACGGTCATAAGTTGTATAGTAGTAAATACCCGTATCACAAGACATACATGAGCTATATAATGTGATTTCATATTTCCCTTCACTTACTTCACAACAACCTCTTTGTTGATCAACAGAATTGAGTAAATGGAAGAATTGGGATACACTTGATGCTTCATCATCTTTGGATAATGCATGGCTCTTTGTGAAAGATGCACGTACAAATCTAGACATAGAAGATAAATCTCCAGGTAATCCTAAACCACCCATACCTCTAGAATAATTGCTTAAGTTAACATCTGGCGCAAATGTATTTGATGGTTGTTTCTCACTAAGATGTTGATAATTGTTTAAATTGAATAATTGGACAGGAAATGGTGGATTATTTGTTAGTACACCAACAGGATTATCATATACATGGAGTCCATCTTTCATAAATTCAACAGTAATAGAATGATTATCTTTGTCTGTAATTAACCAATGTAGTGGAGAATTTGGTAATGAATCTTTAAAGAATGTATTTACAAGTTCTATTTTCTCTAAACTTTCTTTTACTTCTTCAATAGTTGTATGTTTACCAAGAATATATGGAATAAATTCAGATAGAGTAATGTTTGTTTTTGACTTGGACAATGATTCTTTGTAGTAAGCATTACCAACAAAGTTTAATCCTGCAATACATAAACCTTTCTCATTCATACCATCAAAATATAATGGATAATTATCTTGTACTAAGGCAACACCAATCATAGCGTAGTGTGTAGATATTGGATCAGAGTGACGTAAGTTAAATACATAATTTCTTGGTGTAACAACAATTTGTTCACCATAAGAAAATTCATAGTCTAAATTTCTACCAAAATAAGTTCCTTTAGTTTTATATGTTAAAGCAGTACACATAAAAAAACCTCCTTTATGTATAAGAAGTATAACATGGTGTAAAAGTAGAAACATTATACAGTGAAGGCCAGATGTGTATTATAATAGACATATTGAAATGCGTTATAGAAATAACAATTTTAGATATAAGAATTTGATGGTTTTAATGACCAAAAAATGAGAAGGAAGGTTATGTATGAATAAAGAAGTAAAAAAATATCTAATCATGATTATTGGCGCCATGATTATTGGTGTAGGAGCAGCGTTTATTGTTGGTGGAAATGTTGGTGGTGATTCGATGACAACATTCGAACAAGGATTAATGAATACACTCAATATTTCATTACCAATTGCGATGATTCTCGCTAATGGCATATTTGTTGTATTACTGTTGATTTTTTCTCGGGAAAATCTTTCTATTGATACAGTACTATGCCCATTATTTATCTCACTTGGATCTAATTTTGCAGTTAAACTTGTACCAAGTGTGGAAAACATGGTCGTAAGAATTATATTCTTATTAGTTGGTATTGTTATTTGTGCATTAGGTATTGGGGTTGGTGCACAAACTTCTACTGGTAGTAATCCATATGATGGATTTGTATTAGCATTCAGTAAGAAAATCAACAAGAGTTTTAGTATTGTAAGACCTGTATTCGATGTAGGAATGCTAGTTTTAGGCATATTACTTCATGGTACATTTGGTATAGGAACATTTATTGCGACATTCTGTATTGGTCCTGTAGCGAATGTATTCATTAAGGGATTATCGAAAATGATAAAATAATCACATAATTTTACATAGTTTTACCATATTTTAACGATAGAGATTTGTTATCTTATATATGCAGTACAAAAAACCTGCACTAAATATAAATGCTATCCCCTTAACGTTATATTTAGATATTCTATCCCCTATAAAACGAAAAAGGCTCTTGTATAAGAGCTTTTTTCGTGGTTAAGCATTATTGTATACCATAACGTATTAATGAGCGTTTAATGGCATAGAAACAGATAGGAATAATATATAAATCCGCAAATACCCAAGCAAGTGGATCTTCAATACAAATGCCTGTATAACCAAGTTTAGAAACAATTAATAATGAAGCACCAGTTCTCGCAATCATTTCTAGTACGCCCGCTTGAATTGCTAGTCTACTTTCACCAATTCCTTGTGTAGACATACGGTATACATAAAGTAGACCTAGTAAGGCATAACATATACCAACATATTTTAAATATTGAGCTGTATAAGAAAGTACTGCAATTTCACTACTACTTACAAATAGCATACCTAGATAATAACCGGTAAAGACAAGAACTAGTCCTGCGATAACACTGTAAATTAAAGCGATAATTGTACCTATCTTTAACCCTTCATAGATACGATCTTTATTTTTAGCACCAAGATTTTGCGAAATAAATGTAGAAATACTAGCACCTAATGCTTCAAAAGGACACATTGCAAAGTTATTAATCTTTTGTCCTGCTGCTAGTGCAGAAACATATGCAGAACCTAATGCATTATTTGAAGCTTGCATCATCATTGAACCAATCGCTGTAATAGAGAATTGTAGTCCCATAGGTACACCCATATTCACCATACGTAATGCCATTTCTTTATCCCATTTCTTTGTCTCAGGTGTTGTGTGTAATAAAGGAAATTTAACATGAATTAAAAATAAGCATAGAAAACTACTCACAGCTTGCGAAAAGATTGTCGCAATAGCAGCACCAGGAACTCCCCAATGTAAGCTAACAATACAGAAGAAATCTAGACCAATGTTTAAAACAGAAGAGAATGCTAGAAATATAAATGGTGTTTTACTATCACCAATAGATCTTAATACGGCAGCTAGATAGTTATAAAGTAAAGTGAATGGTATACCTAAAAAGATAATGAATAAATACCAATAACTATTATCTAAAATGTTAGTTGGTGTTTTTAATAGTAATAAGATTTGTTTTGTAAGTAATGTACAACCTGTAGTCACAATACAAGCAATAACAAATAATAAGATAAAACCAATATAAAAGTATTGTTTAATATCTTTTTCTCTTTTTGCTCCAAACGCTGTAGCGATAGGAATTGCAAAACCTTGTGCACTACCTGTACAAAATCCTAAAACTAAGAACTGTACACTGCTCGAAACTCCTACAGAAGCTAGGGCGTTGGCACCAAGAGTTTGGCCAACGATGGCTGCGTCTGCTAGATTGTATGCTTGTTGGAAAATACTACCTAAAGCTAGTGGTAACATGAATAATAATATTTCTTTGAATGCATTTCCTTCAGTCATTGATTTCGTCATAATGTTCATCCCTTTTTTAACACAAAGATGATTATACTAAGCTAGTTTTTGATGTAAATATCAAAATGAGAAGTAAGCGTTTACGGCAGAAGAAAAATTTTGAGATTCATTTTCTTTGACAAAACAATACATGTGGTGTAAGTTAGTTATGTCTAACTGATAGAAAGAGGTAAATCAAAATGAGTAAAGTAGCAGTTGTATATTGGAGTGGAACAGGTAACACAGAAGCTATGGCTAACGCTGTTCTAGCAGGAACAAATGGAAATGGTGAATTATTTACAGCAACTTCATTTGATGCATCTAAAGTCGCAGAATATGATGCATTTGCGTTTGGTTGTCCATCTATGGGAGCTGAACAATTAGAAGAGAGTGAATTCGAACCTATGTTCTTATCTGTTGAAGGTTCTTTAAGCGGTAAGAATGTTGGCTTATTTGGCTCTTGGGGCTGGGGCGGAGGCGCCTGGATGGATGATTGGTCAGCAAGATGCACTTCTGATGGCATGAATGTAGTAAATACAGTAACATGCAATGGTGCACCAGATGATGCAGCTCTAGCTGAATGCACAAGCTTAGGTTCTTCATTAGCTGAATAATTGATATTTACTTAGCTCTATGGTAAAACATAGGGCTTTTTTATTTTTTGCCTGAATAATCTTATAATGAAAATAACGTGATTAGACATTCGTGTTTATGATGTCATTTTCATTTGTGATAAACTATTAGAAAAAGTTAACTTTGAAAGGTTCTTATATGAAGATTGTATTAGAAAACTTAACAAAAGTATTTCCTGCTAGTGGGAAGAATACAAAAGATGTTATCGCTGTAAATCATTTTAATTTTGAGATACCTGACGCAAAACTTGTTTCATTACTTGGTCCATCAGGATGTGGAAAAAGTACAACATTAAATATGATTTGTGGTTTAGAAAAACCTACTGAAGGTAAGATTTATTTTGGTGATAAAGATATAACCGATGTTCCTGTTGAACAAAGAGATGTTGGAATGGTATTCCAAAGTTATGCGTTATATCCTCATTTAACAGTAAGAAAGAATATAGCATTTCCTTTAGTAAATAAAAAAGGTAAAGATAAACCAAGCAAAGAAGTTGTGGCTAAGAAGGTACAAGAAGCCGCAAAGCTTGTACAAATAGAGAACTTATTAGAACGTAAACCATCAGAACTATCTGGTGGTCAACAACAACGTGTAGCGATAGCTAGAGCATTAGTGAAAAATCCACAAGTGTTATTACTTGATGAACCACTAAGTAATCTAGATGCTCGTTTGCGTTTATCCACAAGAGAAGAAATTAGAAGAATACAAAAAGAAACAGGTATTACTACTGTATTTGTTACACATGATCAAGAAGAAGCGATGTCTATATCTGACTTAATGATTGTCATGAAGGATGGTATCTTACAACAAATTGCTAAACCTCAAGAAATATATGATCAACCAGTAAACTTATTTGTCGCAAAATTTTTAGGTACGCCACCAATTAATACATTTGATGCTGAAATTAAAAATCACAAATTATTTATTGGAAATGATTTGATTTGTGATGTAGAAAAAGATGACCAAAAGGTTATTGTTGGTATTCGACCTGAAGGTTTTGAAGTAAGTGAAAAGGGAACATTTAAGTGTGTGGTGAACAGAAAAGAAGATTTAGGTAGAGATACAAGTCTTATATGCATGCATGATGGTATGCAAAACGATACAATACGCATGATTGTACCTTCAAATACAACAATTGATTTTTCAAAGGAAACGACATGCTTTGATATTAAAAAGAATAAGATGTTTATTTTCAAAGAGACAGGGGAAAGAATTCTCTAGGGGTAGGTATGAAGAAATTAAACTATAAACCGTGGTTATATTTACTACCATCTCTTATCTTTCTAGGATTATTTCTTGTTTATCCGCTATTTGATGTACTTGTATATTCTTTTGAAGAAGGATTTAATTTTGCTTCACAATCATATTCTGGTGTAGGACTATACAATTATTCTTATGTATTAAGAGATCCTTATTTCTTACAAGCAGTGAAAAATACATTTTTATTAGTGATTATCACAGTGCCTATCAGTACTTTGTTAGCATTATTAATCTCTTTAGCTTTATCCTCAGTAAAGAAAGTAAAAGAACTCTATCAAACAATCTATTTTTTACCTTATGTAACAAATACATTAGCTGTTGGGTTAGTGTTTATGATTTTATTTAAGAAAACACCATACTCTGATGGTTTAATCAATATCTTGATTCAATTCTTTGGTGGTAAAAGTGTAGATTTTATCGATGGTCCATATTGGGCAAAGATGTTAGTCATGAGCATTTATACGATATGGGTAGTATTACCATTTAAGATATTAATCTTAACGAGTGCACTAGCATCAGTAGATCAAAACTTATACAAAGCAGCTCGCGTAGATGGGGCAGGATCTTTTAGTATCTTCTTTAATATTACTTTACCAATGATTATGCCTATGATTTCTTATCTTGTGATAACGGGCTTTATAGGGGCATTTAAGGCCTATAGTGATGAAGTGGCTATATTTGGTACTAACTTAAATTCTGCGGGCATGAACACCATTGTAGGCTATGTATACGACATGTTATATGGTAATAGTGGTGGTTATCCTTCTTATGCCTCTGCTGCAGCTTTAATCTTATTCTTTATTATCTTAACGATTACTGTTTTCAATTTGTTACTAACAAGTAAAGGGGAGAAAGCAAGATGAATGTTCAAGTAAAAAATAAGATTAAAAAAGGTTGTATTCATTTGTTCTTACTATTATGGGCAATTATTGTTTTATTCCCATTTTATTGGATGGTATTAACCTCTTTTAAAAGTTATGGAAGCTACAACAGTGAATATATCCCTAAGTTATTTACTACTTCACCTACAATAGAAAACTATATTTCAGCGTTTCAAGAAGTAGATTTAGTACGTTATTTTGGTAATACCGTTATTTTTACTGTATTTACAACACTACTTATGTTACTAGTAACAATACTAGCAGCGTATGCTTTTGCTCGCTTAAAGTTTAAAGGTAAAAACATTGTCTTTACTCTGTATTTATCATTAATGATGATTCCAAATGAACTAGTTGTCATTACAAATTTTGTGACGATAACAAATTGGAATCTTAGAAATACATTTTTAGGCTTGATTCTACCTTCGGTAACATCTGTGTTTTATATTTATTTACTAAAGGAGAACTTTGAACAAGTACCAGAAGAATTATATAAAGCTGCGAAAGTTGATGGCTTAAGTGATTGGGATTACTTATGGAAAGTGCTACTACCAATATGTTCTCCAACGGTTGTGACAATTACAATTTTAAAAGTAATTGAATGCTGGAATAGCTATGTATGGCCTAGATTAATTACAGATAATGCTAAGTATTATCTAGTATCAAATGGCATACAAGAAATTCGGGAGAATGGTTTTGGTCGAGAAAATATACCAGCAATGATGGCTGCAGTAGTAGTAATCTCTATTCCATTAATCATCTTATTCATTATATTTCATAAGAAAATCATGGAAGGTGTTTCTAGAGGAGGAACAAAAGGATGAGAAAGATTTTAACTTTTGTTGTATCAATCATGATGATCTTTTCTACAGGATGTCATGGTGTAAAAGAAACCACCGCTACAACTACAATATCAACTGATTTTGATATGAGTAAAACTTATGAAATTACATTCTGGGCTAAAAACGACACCAATAAAAATCAAACAGCTGTTTATAAACAAGCAATAGAAGATTTTGAGTCATATTATCCAAATATCAAAGTCAATCTAAAGCTATATACAGATTATTCTAAAATTTATAACGATGTTATTACCAATATTTCTACAAATACGACACCAAATATTTGTATTACTTACCCTGATCATATTGCAACTTATTTATCGGGAAATAATACGGTTGTCCCACTAGATACATTAATGGATGATGAAAAATATGGACTAGGAGGAAGTGAAGTATTATTTGATTCCATCAATAAAGATGAAATCATTACAGAATATCTAAACGAATGTGTTTTAAATGGTAGTACATATGCATTACCTTTTATGCGTTCTAGTGAAGTGGTTTATATGAATGCGGATTATATCCATGAGCTAGGATATGAAATACCAGAAGTATTAACATGGGATTTTATCTTTGAAGTATCAGAAGCCGCAACAAAGAAAAATGAAGATGGTACATACGCATTAAATGGTCAAAATGTCATGATTCCTTTTATCTATAAAAGTACAGATAATATGATGATTCAGATGCTAAAACAAAAGGGAGCAGGATACTCTGATGATTTAGGAAATATTAGTATTTTCAATGATGATACAAAAGAAATATTACAAGAAATTGCAAAACACGCTTCTACTGGAGCTTTCTCTACATTTAAGATTTCTTCTTATCCAGCGAATTTTTTAAATGCAGGCCAATGCGTGTTTGCGATAGATTCTACTGCAGGTTCAACTTGGATGGGTAGTAATGCGCCATTAAGTGATATTGCAGAAGAAAATAAAGTGGATTTTGAAACAGTTGTACGTATGGTGCCACAATATGATGAAAGTAATCCGTACATGATTTCTCAAGGTCCTTCTATTTGTATCTTTAATAAAGAAGATTCTAATGAAGTTGTCGCTTCTTGGTTATTTGCTCAATACTTATTAACAAATAAAGTGCAAACTAGTTACGCTGAAACAGAAGGTTATGTTCCTGTTACAGAGCGTGCAAGGAATACAAGTGAATATCAAGAATATTTAAATAGTGAAGGAATAGATGATACAGATCATTATGCAATAAAAATAGAAGCGACAAAGATTCTATTAGAAAATGTTGAACATACTTTTACTACTCCTGTATTTAATGGCTCAGCTTCATTACGTGATGCAAGTGGGGCAATGATTGAGGATGTTGTAAAGGCAATACGAAGAAACAAGACGGTAGATGACGCGTTTATTGAAGAAGAATTTGAGAATGTGAAGTCATTATATCGTTTAGGAGAGCTAAGTACGACAAGTGTGAATACGCCTTTACCAACAACTTCAATTGTATTATTATCTTCTCTTGTAATAGCGTGGATACTTATCGCAATTATTTTTGTTAGTCGAAAAATAAAAACACGCTATAATAAAAACTAAGGAAAAGGAAAGAAAAAATGAAAAACAACAAATTAAGTATTTTATTAAGTGCTAGTTTACTAGGACTAGTAGGATGTGGTTCTTCTAGTAGTGTAGCTACTCCTAGTACTACTACAGCTAGTGCTACAAGTGAAGCTACAGCTGAAGCAGTAAGTAGTGATGTTATGTCTTACGAAGAATATGTAGCAGCTAGTGTTGACTCTGAAGTAACAGTAGAAACATATGTACAAGCTAAACAAGGCTGGTGGGAAAACAATGGTCAAGGCGTTGCGACTATCTATACTCAAGATGAAGATGGAGCTTACTTCTTATACAACATGCCTATGACAGAAGATGAATATAACGAGCTTACAGAAGGAACTAAGATTAAAGTAACTGGTTATAAATCAGAGTGGAGTGGCGAAGTAGAAATTACTGATGCGACTTTTGAAGTTGAAGAAGGTAACTTTGTTGCGACAGCTGAAGATTTAACTGATGTATTAGCTAATGAAGAAGAATTAATTAAACACCAAAATAAGAAAGTAGCTTTCAAGGGTTTAACAGTTTCTGCTTCAACTGATCCTGAAGGAAATGAAGTAGCTTATTTATATAACTATGATGGTTCAGGTACACAAGGTGATGACTTATATTTCAATGTAGATTTAGATGGAAATACATATACATTCACTGTTGAATCTTACTTATGTGGTCAAGATACAGATGTATACAAAGCTGTAGAAGCATTAAATGTTGGTGATACAATCGACGTTGAAGGTTTCTTATATTGGTACAATGGTGTTAATCCACACATCACTTCTGTAACAGTAAAATAAAAATCACATATTTTTACAAACTTTAAACAAATTTTTACGATAGTTATTTGTTAGAGTATTTATACACAAGGAAGTCATAAAGCCTTGTGATGAATCTCCCTTCAAATAACATGTAAATTATCCCTTTAGTAGAAAACCTGTTGTAGCTAGCAGGTTTTTTACATTATATCGATATGGTTCATAAGAAAAAGGAGTAGTAGGTTTTATCCTATTACTCCTTTATTTGCGTTTTTGATTGTTGGTGTTTCCTCTAAATCAAGATCATTAAGATACGTTCCAGAATATTTTTTTGTTTCGCTAGCAATAACATTATGCAGTAATAATACCGCTATGATATTTGGTATAGCCATTAAGCCATTCATTAAATCCGCAAAGTCCCATATAACATCTAGTGATAGTATTGAACCTAGAAATACGCCAATAATCCATAGAATTTTATAAGGCAATATCGCTTTTTCACCAAACAAGTAGATAGAGCACCGTTCACCATAATAGTACCAACCAAGAATGGTGGAAAAAGCAAATGTAATTAAACCAGTAATTAAAATAGGACTAGCACTAATTGGGAGTGATGCGAAGCATTGTGTGGATAATAAAGCACCATTACCACTTAAAGCATCAATTTCTGGATAACGAATGATACAAGATACGATAACTAAACCAGATAGTAAACAAATTACTACCGTATCCCAAAATGTACCCGTCATGGATACTAGAGCTTGTTGCTTAGGATTCTTTGTTTTAGCAGCAGAAGCGATTAGAGGGGCAGATCCCATACCTGATTCATTAGAAAATAAACCTCTAGCAAAACCATAACGACAACATGTCGATAATGTTACCCCAATAAATCCACCAGTTACGGCTTCAGGATGAAAAGCAGAAGTAACGATTGTATTAATCGTACTAGGTAAGTATTTGTGATTCATGAATAATATTGCTAGACACCCAAAAATGTAAAAACCAGCCATAAAAGGAACGAGTTTTTCGGCAACTTTAGCGATACTTTTAATACCATTTAAAATGACAAGTATAACAATAACCGTAAGAACGATTGCGGTAATGAGTGGTGAAATACCAAAGTTTTCATTTAAGTTTTGTGCCACACTGTTCGATTGCACCATACAACCAATACCAAGACCACAAATAGATGTTAAAAAAGCAAATAGTATGCCAAGCCATTTCATATTTAAACCACGGTCTAAAGCGTACATTGCTCCACCAATCATTGTGCCATTTTCACTTTTAACACGATATTTAAGTGCGATAAGCGTTTCAGCGTATTTCGTAGCCATACCAAATATGCCTGTAATCCACATCCAAAATACAGCTCCTGGACCTCCTAAAGCGATAGCTGTACCTACACCAATGATATTCCCTGTGCCAATTGTTGAAGATAAAGCTGTTGTTAGTGCTGCAAATTGTGATATATCACCTGAATCATTTTCATCTTTAGAAACAGATAATTTAATTCCTGTAATTAAGTCTTTTTGGATAAATCCAGTACGAATCGTCATAAAGATATGCGTACCAACTAGTAATATAATTAATGGCCATCCCCATAGTAGAGAGTCCAAAGTATGAATCAAATTCCCCATATAAATAACCTCATGAAGGTATTATACAGACTTGAGTAGGGATAGATAAAGAAAAACCATCTTTGTGATGGCTTTTCTAGATATTTATAAACTAAATTTTTTCATCGCTTCTTTGAATGAATCTAATGCTTTGGTATTACCATCTTCTAATGCGTGGACAATACAATGATCCATATGTTCATTCATGATATCTTTACCTAGTGAGATGATAGCGCCTTTACAAGCAGATAATTGAATCAAGACATCAGAACAATCCTCATCATGTTCAATCATGTTTTTTACTTTTTCTAAGTGACCAATAATTCTAGATATGCGATTGATTTGTCTCTTCTTACTTTCAGGAGAGTGATAATGTCCATGTTCTTGTGTCATAAATTTTTATGTATTTCCCTTAACCCTTCAACTTTATCACATAATTCTTTTACGGAACAACTACCACAATCATTTAATACTAGACCCTTTAACATGTGATCTAATGTATCCGTGATTTCCTTTTTCTCTTTACCAATTTCTTTTAAACGAGAAAAACAAGCATAGTCACCAGTGATAAAGATTTCTTTTACACTAATTACAAACGGTAACATTTTGTATGCATGAATGTATGAAGACCCAACATCAGAAAATGTATATTTTTTTTTAAATTCTTTCGATACTCTAACTTTTTCTTTGTTGCTAGTAGCTGTTCTTAGCATATAACCATTAGGAGACATGCGATACTTTGTTAGCTTAATCTTTTCTAAACGGTCATACATTGCACTACCTTCTAACTTTTCTTCTTTTACTTTTAAAAGCGTAATTCGAGAAAAAGTAGTATCACTAGTAATCTCATTTAAATCTTTCCCAATTAAGATTAATTCATCATTATCATCTAATAGCGTTGATGAAGCAAGTTCATAGGATAAAGATTCGTGAAAACCACCACCTAATTCATATGCACTTTCATTAGAAAATACCATGTTATTTTTAGTGTTTTCTAAACTTTCAGGTTTAATGGCTAAATTTTTATGTGGTAAATCATCAATAAGTTTACATACTTCAGTAATTTCTGTATCAAATAGCTCCATTATAGATGACGATCTCTCTTTTGTTTTTCTTGTAATTTTTGGATAGGCTCTTGAAGGGCTGCTGTTAATTTCATATCTAAATTAAAGAAGTAAACGGTAAACGTTACAACAAAGAAGACAACTAATATAATGAGAACAACTTTTAATATATGTAATAATGTCATCATTATGCGGCTAATCCTTTCTTTCTTGCAAATTCAGCAGCACCTAATGCTCCTATTAATTGAGGATCAATTGGTAAATCAATAACTTTTAAGTTTAATACTTGTTCGATAGCAGCTTTTAAACCATCATTTTTAGCACAACCACCAGTTAATGTAATTTTATCTGTAGCACCAGCTTTCTTTGCCATAACAAAGCATCTCTTTGCAACAGATAGTTCAATACCAGCCGCAATTTCATCAGTTGGTTTTCCTTCACCAACAAGAGAAATAACTTCACTTTCCGCAAATACTGTACATTGTGATGTTATAGGAATAATGTTTTTCGCTTTTAGAGATAGTTTAGAGAAATCATCTAAACTTAACTCAAAGGCACGGGCCATAGCTTCAAAGAATCTACCAGTACCAGCGGCACATTTATCATTCATCGCAAAGTTTAATACTGTTCCATCAGTATCTACCGCAATACCTTTAACATCTTGTCCACCAATATCAATAATAGCTTTTACACTAGGGTCAGCGACATGTACGCCCATTGCGTGGCATGAAATTTCTGATATATTTTCATCCGCAAATGGAACTTTATTTCTACCATATCCTGTACCGACTAGATAGGCTAGTTCTGAAGGACTATTTAATCCATCTACTTTTGCGATTGCTTGATCAAGAGCTTCTTGACAAGAAACGACAGTATTGATTTTAGAACGTATTGTTACATCAGAAACAATTTTACCTGTTTCATCTAAAATAATGCATTTTGTATAAGTACTTCCGGAATCACATCCACCAAAATATTTCATATTATTACCAAGACCTTTCATCATTTAAAACTTCTAGAGAAGGATCAATAGGTTCTTCTCTCATTACTGTACGCATATATTTATTTACTTGATCTCTAATTGCTTGACGATTTGTAATACGAGGATCAAATAAGTCATGATTTACCCAAATTAAGTGGATACCTTTAGCACGTGCTTTTTCTTCAAATTGTCCATGCATACCATCTAATGCTTTACATGCCATATGTTCCCAAAGGATAACAACATCAGCGTTAAATTCATCTACGATTTCCCATAGCTCATCTAATAATACTTTATAACCACCATGAGTACGGTTACGCATAATCATATTTTCAGTTAGCCAAGCCATATCATAAATTGCTTTTTCTCTATTTTCTGGTGTATCTTCTTCAGCGATTAATTCAGTATTTACCATGGATAGCATATCTGTTAGAGGAATAATGCCCCAACAATTGACGAGCCATACTAAGAAGTCCATATAGAAATGAGATTGTACACCCCAAACAATTGCTCTATGGCGATGTTCTTTCGCAACTTTTACTTTATTCTTATAACCTTCACGAGCAATCTCAGTAATCTTTTCATCGGCTTTTCTAAATAAGTCTACTTTTCCACAAACAGCCATGTAGTTTGTTTCTGTATAAAGAGCTAAATTACCGCCAATAACTTGAGGGTATTCTGTTTTATTGATATCTAACCATTCTAAACGAGATTTTGTGGCGATATTAACACGTTTTGCACATTCAAAGTAATATTTCCAATCCCATTTTTCACCAGTTTTTTCTTCAATAAACTTAATGCAGTTACGAATTTCTTGGGCTGCATATTCTTGTACATCATCTTCACGATGGCGAAGAGGAGCAGCTAGTTGGAAACAAGGCACACCATCTTCTAATTCTAATCGTTTAGAAATAACACCATTACCAAGCATTGAACCATCACATGTTGTGTTACATTGAACAGCGCACGCACCAAGAACGGGGAAGTCATCCGCAATTGATACACCAGCTTCTGCTTCAGGCATAGGGCAAACATCTCCTGGTAAACCATATTCTTGTGCAACATCAATGTAACGTTCAGCCGCATGTTGGTTTAAAAGAACAGATACATATACGGCAGGAGTTTCTCTACTTAAACCTTTTAATGTAGGGAATCCCATCATGACAGCTGTCATTTCGTTTTCATCAACTAAGACAACTTTATCAGAGAATGCTTTATCATTACCAATATTACGATCACCTCTAAATAAAGAATCTAGAAGCTTCGCTACGTCATAAACAATGATATCGAATTCTTCATGTAAGATACGAAGTTGTGGACCACGTAAGCCTTGTGAGAAACGGTCAACCATCATTGGTACAGCGAGATAGTTTGACATCCATCTGTAACGGAAGAATGCTTTTACATTTCTTGGCTTAATCATAAATCCAGCAAGTTGTTTCATGATGTATAGCCATCTTGAGTAATCATATAGCGTATCTTTTAGACCACGCCATTCTCTTCTATTTCTTACTTTTCCTGTGGTATAGAAAGAACCAAGTTGATCTTTTCCAAGTTCCTTAGCCATTTTTCTTTCCTCCCAATTTCTTGATTTCAATACTTTCGACAAATGCTTGTACTCTAGTACGGATTTGCCCACTGCCACCATTTGCGTATGGTCGATCTATTTGTAGAACAGGGTAGCCATACTTTTCTCTTAAATCTACAGTACCAACCATTCTTTCATAAGCCCAAGGATCACAGAATTTCATCTGCTCATAAATAATGCCATCTGCTTTATATTCTTTTGCTAAATCGGCAACATATTTTCTTCTACCTTGAATCTTATCTTGATTCATCATTCTGGCGCATTGACAGTTATACATATAGTTACGACATACAGCTGTTAATGGGTCTTCATTTTCTTTTACTTCAATTGGTGTTCTACCAGGGAAACTACCATAACAGAAACGGTCGGCACAAACATATGCACCACTTTCTTCGATTGCTTTAATGATGTCTAAATCATCTATTTCCGAACCAACTACTTCAACCCTAATCTTAAATGGATTCTTTTCATCTGGTTTACGCGTTTTTAGTTCTTCTAAAGTTTCTTCTAAGATAGGGATAATATCATCTTTTGGCATACTATATGTTGCTAAACATAGAACATGGAATTCATGTCCTGTAATGGTAGGATGATCTAATTTTCTAAAGTCACCAATTTCACGTATTAATTTGCATACTTTATTATGTTTTTCGATAGATTCTAAGATGGCTTGATCACTAATATCAATACCAAACTTTTCATGTAATGGTTTAAGAATATGATTTTTACATTGTAATACATATAAATTTAAACCATTATCATCTGCCTTCATTGGAATTTCCATATGTTCATAGAAGAAATGATCTTTTTTCATGGTGTGTAGTAGTTCCATATTTTCTACACAACGATTAATCATGGAGCATCCATCAGGGGCAATTAAGCAATCCAAGAAGTTATAACCGCCTTCAATCGCTCTTTCTAGTAGTGCGCGTGTATACTCACATAAGAAATTTGTTAAGTAATATGTACCAATTTCCATGGAACCTGTACGAGGAGCTCTTAAACGAATAGAGAATGTTCCACTCAAGTTTAATAAAGGCTCTGGGACATTTTCACAAACAGAAGCGATACAAATATTTCCTTTTTCTTGAGAAGCTGCGACATATTTGTTTTCACTTTCTTCGAGCAACTTTTCAAGATCGTATATGTGTTTTAAATCTCTCATACGATAATCCCCATTTCTTTTAATGCTGAGTAAGCACCTTGATATATATTTGTATCTTTAGGTATATCTAATATAGATTTACCTTGAATGTCATATTCTTGTATTGTGTCATCATTACCGATAGCGGCTAAAAGTCTTAAATTACCTAAATCTAAATGTTCAACGATTTTAGGATTAGAAACACGATTGATGATTAAACCTGTTTGTTCTGCCATGACAAGTTCTTTTGCGACAGAATCAATTGTATTTACAACATCTAATCCTTTTTTAGAAGCATCACTGACATAAACTAAATGATTAACTTTTTCCATGACACGACGATTGATTTGTTCAATTCCAGCTTCCCCATCGATGACAACATAATCAAAGTGGTCAGATACCATTGTGATTAAATCTCTTAAATAGTCATTGACTGAGCAATAACAACCACTAGATTCAGGTCTACCTATTGCTAGAAATGAGAATGTGTCCGTTTCTACAAGCTTATCGAATATTTCATCTTTCGCTTCATGTAGCATTTCTAAAGCATCTTCATCTTTTCTTTGATCAGCTAGTTTAATGAATTCTTCACGAATGTCATTGATTGTTCCATTTTCTTTTACTCCTAATGCGGTTGCTAAACCAACAGAAGGGTCTCCATCTATCGCAAGTATTTTTTTATCCGGGTAAGTTTCGCTTAAAATTTTCACCATCACAGCGGATAGTGAAGTTTTACCGACTCCTCCCTTGCCACAAAGGGCAATGATTTTATTATCCATTTTCTCTCCTCCAATGAAATAATTACTTATATTATATCTATTATGTTTGATAATTCACAAACATATTTTAGAGAATTGCTGAAAAAATAGATAAAAATTAAGAAATACCTAGTTGACACATAATACTATGTGAAATATAGTATTATGCATAAGGAGGTACATATGGAAACACAACTAAAAAGAGGTAGTTTAGATGTATGTGTTCTAACAGCATTACTAAAAGAAGATTCTTATGGATATCAGATCATTAAAGATTTAAAAGATGTAATAGAAATATCGGAATCGACATTGTATCCAATATTAAGAAGGCTAGAAAAAAATGGATATCTAACAACCTATACTGTAGAACATTCAGGAAGACTTAGAAAAATGTATCGTATTTCAAAACTTGGTACAGAAAGAATCATGGAGTATTTGGAAGATTTTAAGGAATTAATCAAAGTTTATCAATTTATAGAAAGGGAGACACAAAAATGAATGAATTTTTAGAAGAATTAAAAAGTTTGTTAGTTGCTAATCACAGTGAAGATGTGGATGGAATCATTGAATATTTTAATGAGTATATTGAAGATAAAAAAGAATCAGGACAAAGTGAAGAGGATATTCTAGAAGAATTAGGTAGTCCAATAGATATAGCTTCAGAGATATTAGATAAGAAAGTATCTAAAAATAATGTAACAGGCTTAATCACAAAAATAGATGCGAATGTAACAAGCTATGATATCAAAATTGTTACGTGTGATAGCTCTGAAGTATTAGTGGAGCGAGAAGAAAATGATGATGTTCTAGTTGAAACAAAAGACAATGTTTTAAGGATTAAACAATTACATGAAAGTCATCATAATGGTTTATTCAATCGAATGTCTGAAGTAATTAGAGTGAAATTACCAAACAATAGTCATTTGGAAGAAGTTACAGTAATCAGTACTTCAGGAGATATGGAAATTGAAGGAAGTTTAAGTATTGATAATGTGGATATTAGAAATACTTCTGGGGATATAGAACTAAATAATGTAGAAATTGGTTTACTTAGTTTTGAAGTAATATCAGGAGATATTGAATTAAATAATAGCCAAATTCATAAAGCAAGTATGAGTACGAAATCAGGAGATGTTTCCATTAGTGAAACAACAATGAGTACATGTGATATAAATGTTATCTCAGGTGATATTGATCTTGATGATATGGAAATTCATGAATTAAACGCAAGAAGTATATCAGGAGATATCGATATTCATCTAGTAGGAGAAGGTAAGGATTATACCGTTCAAGAAAATCTAAAAAAGTATGGTAATGGTGAAAATATTGTAAATGTTTCAACAGTATCAGGAGATATCGATATTCATTTTAACGATTAAAGTTAGCAAGCCTAGTTATTCCATAAAATTAGAGGGATAATCGCTTCTTCATCTAAGCCGCCCGCATGGTCTCCACCAACTTTCTTAGCATGAGACTTGTTTGGTTTATAGGATAAAGCTAAATCACTAGTACTAATAGCTAGGTAGTCACCAATAAATTCATCGAAACGAGGATGATTAGGGTAAGAACCAAAGATGTTCTGCTTTAATACATCCTCTTTTGTATATAGGACAAAATCATTTCCAAATAAGTGATTAAAATTTCTAACAAATTCATCTTTTTGATCTTCTTTGATATAGAAAGCTATAGTTCTAGCTTCTAATGCAGGTAAATGTAAGAAAGTATTCGTTAATTCTGGATAATCATCTAGATAATCAATTCGTACATCTATTTGAGAATGATCCGCAAGTAAAATTAGACCAGTATCTTTAGGTAGTTTACGAGCGAATTCTTCAGTCTCTTGTTCTATTTTTAAAACGAGATTCTTACTTTTTTTAGAGCTAGGACCATGTGAATGCATAAATGTATCTAGTTCATCATAGTAGGCATAAATATATTGATAATCGGGAATTAACTTTAAAATGTTTTCTAATAAGTCAGGATAATCTTTAGAGGGATTTAGCTTACTCCAAGATGGCCAGACAGAAGTACTAGTTTTAGTTTCATCTAAAAAAGGTACAGGTAAAGTATTACTGCTGAAATTAGGATAATGACAATCCGAATATTGTGATTGATTCATAAATAAAATGATATTGTCATCTTTTTCTTTAAAGTACTCATTCCACCCAAGCCAAGCATTCTCATTAGGATACTTACCCGTTCTTAATGATGTTGTTGCAGCGGATGTAGTTGGAGGAAATACAGTGGTAAGACTAGCTTTGGTATTGGACAAGAAAAAACCATCTTTGTCACAATGCTTTTCGAGAATAGAAGAACCTAATGCGTCAACGAGTAATACAACAATATGCTTAAATTGATTTTGATTTAACCAATCTAAAACAATAGGATTAGGAACATGATAAACTTCTTGATTCAAATATTTTCTTATTGCGTTATTTACACCAACGATTTCGCCATATTCATTCCACTTCATTTTATCTACCTCAATTCCATAATAAATCACTTTTGTTGACAAATGGGAAAATAAGATTATTTTTATATATGTTAAAAGTATTAGCGAGAAAGGAGAGCTTATGAAACGATTAGACGTAAGATGTTGTTGCTGTTGTTTAAAGATGGGCTCCCACTCGATTTGTAGAGAGTTGTTTTAAACACAGCTTTTTCATTTATAAATTGATGTATGACTGGGAGTAATTAAGATGCTTCCAGTTTTTTTGTGCTAGTACTTGAGACAGATATAAATATAAGGAGAAAAAGAAAATGACAAATATTAAAAAATCAGTAACTGAACTTGTAGGTAAGACACCATTATTAGAACTAACTCACATTGAAGAAAAATACCAATTAAAAGGACGTATTGTTGCTAAACTTGAGTATTTCAATGCAACAGGTAGTGTAAAAGACCGTGTAGCTAAAGCAATGATTGAAGATGCTGAAGAAAAAGGATTACTACAAAGTGGTTCTACAATTATCGAACCTACTTCAGGTAATACAGGTATTGGACTTGCTGCAATTGGTACAAGCAAAGGCTATAGAGTCATTATTGTTATGCCAGATACAATGTCTATTGAAAGACGTAAATTAATGAAGGCATATGGTGCAGAACTTGTTTTATCTGAAGGTAGTAAAGGAATGAAGGGCGCTATTGCTAAAGCAAACGAACTTGCTAGTACAATTGATCATGCTTGGATTGCAGGACAATTCGAAAATCCAGCGAATGCATTAGCTCACTATAAAACAACAGGTCCTGAAATTTATGAAGATACAGATGGAAATGTAGATTACTTTGTAGCAGGTGTTGGAACTGGTGGAACAATTACAGGTGTTGGTAAATATTTAAAAGAGAAAAACCCTAACACTAAAGTTATTGCCGTTGAACCTGATTCATCCGCTGTATTATCTGGCGAGCCTTCTGGTGCACATAAAATACAAGGTATTGGTGCAGGTTTTGTTCCTAAAGTATTAGATACTACTATCTATGATGAGATTGTTAGAGTAAAGAATGAAGATGCTTTTGCTACAGGACAATTAATTAGTCATACAGAAGGTGTATTAGTAGGCATTTCCTCTGGTGCAGCATTATGGGCAGCTATTGAACTTGCTAAAAAAGAAGAGAACAAGGATAAGGTAATTGTTGTATTACTGCCAGATAGTGGTGATCGTTATTTATCTACACCATTATTAGGTGAGTAATATGTTTTCTCTTGATGAAATTAAAAGTGAATTAGCCGAATTAAACGAACTGGATCAAGAAAATATTTCTTTTCCTGATAGACAAAAAGTAAAATCAATTATTAAGCTTGTACATGTTGTTTTATTTCCAAACTATTATCATTATTTAGATTATTCATTAGATGAAGCTTGGAGTAACTTAACTAATTTATTAGAAGAAGAAATACATGTTAGTTTAAATCAAAGTAGCTTAGTAGAAGAAAAACTTGTACAAAGCTTTATATCTTCTTTACCTAAAATAAAGAAAGAATTATTAACGGATTTACAAAGTATTTATGATGGTGATCCTGCGGCTAAAACAAAAGCTGAGATTCTACTATGCTATCCAGGATTCTATGCCATATCAATTTATCGTATGGCACATGAACTATATGTATTGAATATTCCTTATATACCAAGAATTATGACAGAGTTTGCTCATGAGAAAACAGGGATTGATATTAATCCTGGAGCAACAATTGGAGAATACTTCTGCATTGACCACGGTACTGGTATTGTTATAGGAGAAACAGCAGTAATTGGACATCATGTAAAACTGTATCAAGGTGTAACAATTGGTGCGAAGAGTTTTGATTTAGACGAGTATGGTAATCCTAAAAAAAGTGGCAAGAGACATCCTAATATAGGGAATCATGTTGTGATTTACGCAAATGCGACAATATTAGGTGGTGATACAACAATTGGGGATAATAGTATTATTGGAGGAAATACTTGGTTAATTCACTCAGTAGAAGAAAATTCAAAAATCTATTACAGGTAATAATTGTTGACATAATTATGAAAAGCTAGATAATAAAATCACAAATAAAAGAGGTAATGACAGATGAAAAATATTTTATATAAGAATATGAAATGGCTTGTTTGCTTTATTTGTGTTGTATTATTTCTAGCTTTAGCTGAAGACGTATTTGCTAGTGAGATTATGCAAGGAGATATTGTTGGTTATAAACTTGTATCTTCTTATTTAATAAAAGATTCAACAATTCCTATTGCAAAGGCTATCACATGGTGTGGTAGTGGTGTATGTCTAGTTTTAATTACATTATTATCCATGGCTGTATTTCATAACAAGAAAATCAGTCTAATGATTTTTAGTAATCTTGCGATTGTGACGGTTCTGAATTATTTATTAAAACAAATTGTACAGAGACCTAGACCTACTGAATTTAGAATTATAGATGAAACAGGTTATAGTTTCCCTTCTGGTCATTCCATGATTAGTATGGCATTTTATGGACTATTAATTTACCTAGTTTATAAAAAAGTATCAAATAAGTATATTAAATGGATCACAATCAGTTTCTTATCCTTATTAATAGTATCTATTGGTATTAGTAGAATTTATTTAGGTGTACATTACACAAGTGATGTTCTTGCTGGATTTTTAATCTCTATATCCTATTTAATATTATTTATTAGTGTGACGTCAAAATATGTAAAAGTTAGCGATTTTGCAACAAAATCATCTAATATCTTATGATATATATAACTGCTATTTAAAGAGCATCGGTGGATGCTCTTTTTGAAAGTGAATAAATACTATGACTTAAAAGCTATTTAAAGCCAGAAATTATTATAGGTTTTAATAACATTTTTGACGGTTTCTTCATATGTGTCAAAATTTATTACTGAATATCCATATGGATATTTGAAGTTAATGTCTTTTTCTTGGTCAGACCACCAAGAGATTTCAATTCCATTATTAACTTTTCTGAAAAACACATCAGCGAGAATTGCACCTGAGCTTGCGTGATGCCAACTATGTACGTATGACCAGTCATTCAATGAATCATAATATTTTTCCATTTCAAACTCATTTTCACTGTCAAAATCGCGAGCATTATTATCTAGTTCTGCCGCACATTCTCCGTTTATATCGAATGGGAATTTTTTATCATTATTAATAAATGCAAGTGTTGAATCTAAATAATTTATTAATTCATCAAGATTCCAACGAGTCGTTTTGCAATTAGCATCATTTTCGTGCTTGAATGCACAAATATTCTTGCCATCAATGAAGAGACTGATTTCGCATTTATGTTCTTTGATGGATTTTAGCTTCAGTTCAAAAGCAAAAGTTTTTTTGTTTCCAATAATCATTTATTTTTTCTTTCCTTTCTGGAATCACTGAGTTGTAAATTTGAAAGATTTTTTGTATAGAATTCTATAAAAATATTAATTCAAAAGAAAGGAATTAGCAAAAAATCCCATTAGACGAAAAAAATGAAAAATTTTTAAAAAAGTGCTTGCAATCGGCTTTTTTTAATAGTAGTATATTGGAGCACTTGCGTAGATGTGGGAGGTTGCCGGCACGCTGAAGAGCGTTGTAATGATAACCGGGGAATTTCCACGGAGCAATCTGTTAATACATAGACAGAGTGAATACAAGGAGGAAAAATTCATGGCAAAAAATTCTGTAAGAATTCGTTTGAAGGCTTACGAGAACAGGAACTTAGATGCTGCTAGCAAGAAGATTGTTGAAACAGCAACTGGACACGGTGCTAAAAAGATCGTTGGACCTGTTCCACTTCCAACAGAAAGAGAAGTAATCACGGTTTTACGTGCTGTACACAAGTACAAGGATTCTCGTGAACAATTCGAAATTCGCACACATAAGAGACTGATTGAAATCATCGGTCCTAGTGCAGAGACAATCGATGCATTAAGCAGACTTGATTTACCAAGCGGTGTTGACATCGAAATCAAGTTATAAGAAAGGAACCGGGTGATATAAATGAAAGGTATTTTAGGACGTAAGCTCGGCATGACTCAAGTGTTTACTATCGAAGGTGAACTAATTCCAGTTACAGTTATCGAAGTAAAACCAAATGTTGTGTTACAAAAGAAAACAAAAGAAGTTGACGGCTACGAAGCACTTCAACTCGGCTACGAAGATGTATCAGTATATCGTAGCAATAAACCTGCTGTAGGACATGCTGCTAAAGCAAACACTGCTCCAAAGAAATATATCAAAGAAGTTAAAGCTGACGAACTATACAACAGTGTAGAAGTTGGTGCTGAACTAAAAGCTGATGTATTTGCAGCTGGTGATGTAGTAGATGTTACAGGAACATCTAAAGGTAAAGGATATAGCGGACAAATCAAACGTAACAACGGTAAGATTGGTCCTAAATCTCATGGTTCTGGTCACCACCGTCATGTTGGCTCATTAGCTACAAACGGTCGTAACAACGGTGTCGTAAACAAGGGATTAGTACTTCCTGGACAAATGGGTGGTGTTACAACTACTAACCAAAACTTAACAGTAATCAAAGTTGATACAGAAGAAGGATACATTCTTGTTAAAGGTAATGTACCAGGACCACGTAAAGGCTTAGTTATTGTTAAAACAACAGTTAAACCTGTTAAACAAGTTAAGGTTGACGAATTAGTTTCTTATAAAGGAACAAGCGTTCAAGAAGAACTTGAAAAAGTAAATGAAGCAATCAACGAGGAACTTGCAAAAGAAGCTGCTGAAAAAGAAGCTGCTGAAGCTGCTAAGAAAAAGGCTGCAAGCGAAGCTCGTAAAGGAAAGTAGAGGAGGTAAACAATGTCCAAGATTGATGTATACAATCAAGAAGCAAAAGTGGTTGGTTCAATCGAACTTTCTGATGAAGTATTTGGAATCGAACCAAATCAACAAGCTATGTACGATGCAGTACTTGTTTACCAAGCTGGTTTAAGACAAGGTACACATTCTACATTGACTAGATCATTTGTTTCTGGAACAGGTAAAAAACCTTTCCGTCAAAAAGGAACAGGTAGAGCTCGTCAAGGTTCTACACGTGCTACACAATGGAGACATGGTGCAATTGCATTTGGTCCACACCCACGTAAATATGGTTACAAATTAAACCGTAAGGTACGTCAATTAGCTCTTCGCAGTGCATTAAGCGAAAAAGCTATGGAAAGCAATATGACAGTTGTTGAAAACTTGTCATTTGACTCTTTCAAAACAAAGAACACTATCGCATTAATGAAAGCATTCGCTTTCGATAGAAAGACATTATTCGTTGCTGATTCAAGCGAAGATTATGACAATGCATACATTTCTATGCGTAACATTCCAAACGCTCTATTAGTTAGCGTTACAGAATTAAACGTATATGACATCGTAAATGCAGATAAGATTGTCTTCACAAAGACAGCAGCTGAAAAAGCTGGGGAGGTATTTGCATAATGAATGCCCATGAAATTATTATTCGTCCAATCATCACTGAAAAGACAATGCGTCAAAACAGTGAAGAAAATAAAGTTAGCTTTGTAGTAGCTAAAGGCGCTAACAAAACTTCAGTAGCTATCGCTATTGAACAAATTTATGGTTTCAAACCTGAATCTGTTAACATCATGAACGTTCGCCCTAAGAAAAAGAGAGTTGGACGTTATGTAGGAAAAACAAGTGCTGTTAGAAAAGCAATTGTTAAACTTCCTGAAGGAAAAGATATCACTCTTTTCAATGATATTAGCAAATAAGAAATATTAGATATCGGAGGAACATCGCTATCTCCGGAAAATTGCGAAAGGAAAGAAAAAAGAAATGACAATCGTTAAGTACAAGCCAACGAGTAACGGACGTCGTAATATGAGCACTCTTAGCAATGATCGTATTACAAAGACAACTCCTGAAAAAAGCCTCGTTGTAGCGAAAAACGGTAAAGGCGGTCGTGGTAACACAGGTCGCATTACTACACGTCATCAAGGCGGTGGCGCAAAACAAAAATATAGAATTATTGATTTCAAGAGAAACAAAGACAACATCGAAGGTGTTGTAGCAGCAATTGAATACGATCCAAATCGTAATGCAAACATTGCTCTTATCAACTATAGAGATGGTGAAAAACGTTATATCATCTGCCCACAAAACTTAAATGTTGGTACAAAGATTATTAGCGGTGAAGCTGTTGATATTAAAGTTGGTAACGCTATGCCATTAAAGAACATGCCAGAAGGTACATTCGTACACTGTGTTGAATTAACACCTGGTCGTGGTGGACAAATGGCAAGAGCTGCTGGTTGCTCTGCTCAAATCTTAGGTTTCGACGGACCTTATGCAACATTACGTTTAAGCTCTGGCGAAATTCGTAAAGTATTAAATAACTGTCGTGCAACAGTTGGTGTAGTTGGTAATGAAGATTACAACCTTATTAACTTCGGTAAAGCAGGCCGTTCTAGATGGATGGGTATCCGTCCTACAGTTCGTGGTTCTGCAATGAACCCAGTTGATCACCCTCATGGTGGTGGTGAAGGTAAGACACCAGTTGGACGTAAATCACCAATGACTCCTTGGGGTAAGAAAGCTATGGGTGTTAAGACTCGTAAGAAGAAAAAGGCATCTAATGCTCTTATCATGACAAGAAGAAACGGTAAATAACTGAAAGGAGAAATGTAAAATGTCAAGAAGTGTTAAAAAAGGACCTTTCTGTGATGAAAGCCTTATGAAAAAAGTTGACGCGCTAAATGCTGCTCATAAAAAAGAAGTAATCAAGACATGGTCACGTCGTTCAGTCATTTATCCTAGCTTTGTAGAACATACATTTGCTGTACATAACGGTAAAGAACATGTACCTGTTTATGTAACTGAAGATATGGTTGGCCATAAGTTAGGCGAATTCGTTCTAACTCGTAAATATGGCGGACATGGCGACGATAAGGTCAGCAAGTAATGATGGAGGAGAAATAAGATGGATGTAAAAGCAACAGCGAAAACAGTTCGCTGCACTCCTCGCAAAACACGTTTGGTTTTAGACCTTATTCGTGGCAAGGATGTAGATGAAGCACTCGCAATTTTAAAATTCATGCCTAACCAGGCTGCTGTAGCTGTAAGCAAAGTTGTTAACAGCGCTAAAGCTAACGCTACACATAACCATAACTTAGACGAATCTAAGTTATACATTAAGAGCTGCTATGCTAACGAAGGCGTTGTATTAAAGAGATTCATGCCTCGTGCTAAAGGTAATGCTGCTCAGATTTTGAAGAGAACTAGCCACATCACTGTAGTGGTTAGCGAAAGATAAGGGAGGAAGATCACGACATGGGACAAAAAGTTAGTCCAATTGGTATGAGAGTTGGCGTTATCCGTGACTGGGAATCCAGATGGTATGCTGACAAAGCTGATTTTGGAGATCTTCTAAACGAAGACATCAAAATCCGTAATTTCATGAACAAAGAACTTCATGATGCTTATATTTCTCGCGTTGAAATCGAACGTACAGGAAAGAAAGATTGCAAAGTTATCATTCGTTGCGCTAGACCTGGTGCAGTTGTTGGTAAGAATGAAGACGGCAAAGATCGTATCGAAGTTCTAAAAGCTAAACTTGTTAAATTAACAGGTGGCAAAAATATCAAGATTGAAGTAGTTCAAATCGCTAATCCAGATTTAGATGCAACAATCGTTTCTAGAAAGATTTGTGAACAACTTGAACAACGTCAATCATTCCGTATTGCTCAAAAGAAAGCTATTCAACAAACAATGCGTTCTGGTGCTAAAGGAATTAAGACATTAGCTAGTGGTCGTTTAGGAGGAGCTGAAATCGCTCGTTCTGAAGGTTACTCACAAGGTGTAGTTCCTCTACATACATTACGTAGTGATATTGATTATGCAATCAATGAAGCACATACAACTTATGGTAAGCTAGGTGTTAAAGTTTGGATTTGCCGTGGTGAAGTATTACCTGGACAATGGGTAACTGAACCAGAAGCTCCAAACCGTCCTCAAAGAGACAACCGTCGTAATGGACGTGGTGGTAGAAACGATCGTAGAAACAATCGTCCAAACCGCAAGGCAGAAGGTACTGCTCCAAAAGCTGAAGTAAGCGAAAAGAAAGCTGAAGGAGGTAATGAGTAATTATGTTAATGCCTAATAGAACTAAATATAGAAGACCTCATCGCCTAAGCTACGAAGGACGTGCTAAAGGTGGACGTGAATTAGCATTCGGACAATATGGTCTAGTTGCTGACGAAGGTGCATATATCAGCTCTAATCAATTAGAAGCTGCCCGTGTTGCTATGACACGTTATATGGACCGTGGTGGTAAAGTATGGATCAAAGTTTTCCCTCAATTAGCTAAAACAAAGAAACCTCTAGAAGTACGTATGGGTTCTGGTAAAGGTGCTCCTGATCATTGGGTAGCTGTCGTTCAAAAAGGAAGAATTTTGTTCGAAATCGCGGGTGTTGATGAAGCAACTGCTCGTGAAGCTCTACGCCTTGGCGCTAACAAGCTATGCGTTAAAACCCGTTTTGTTAAGAAAGAAGAGGGTAAATAAGCATGAACGTTAAAGAAATTAGAGATATGAGCAACGAAGAACTTGTAAAAGAAGTTGCTGCATTAAAAGAAGAATTATATGGTCTACGTTTCCAACAAGCTACTGGAGGATTAGAAAATCCTGCACACATGAAGGAAGTTAAAAAGACTATCGCAAGAATTAAAACAGTTATCACAGAGCGTGAAAACGCAAAGAGTGAGTAAGGGAGGCTAGTAAGATGGAAGAAAGAAATACCCGTAAGGTACTTCGCGGCGTAGTTGTATCTGACAAAATGGATAAAACAATCGTTGTCGAAATCGATACTACAAAGAGTCATCCTTTATATGGAAGACAAGTTAAATTTTCCAATAAATTTAAAGCTCATGACGAGAACAATGAAGCTAAAGTCGGTGATACAGTAGAGATTATGGAAACAAGACCTCTATCAAAAGACAAGCATTTCCGTCTCGTTAAGATTGTAGAAAAAGCAGTAATTCTGTAAGCGGAAGGAGAAAGTCATGATTCAAAATGAAAGCAGATTAAAAGTTGCTGACAATACTGGTGCTAAAGAATTACTAGTTATCCGCTGTCTTGGAGGCAGTAAACGTAAGTCAGCTAACATTGGCGATATCGTTGTTTGTGCTGTTAAATCCGCTATTCCTAACGGAAGCGTAAAACAAGGCCAAGTTGTTAAGTGCGTAATCGTTCGTACTTCATATGGTCTTCGCCGTGAAAATGGTAGTTATATTAAATTTGATGAAAATGCTGCGGTTATCATTAAGGAAGATGGTACACCACAAGGAACACGTATTTTCGGTCCTGTAGCAAGAGAACTTCGTGACAAAGGTTACATGAAGATAGTTTCTCTAGCTCCAGAAGTTCTATAAGGAGGTCGCGACAATGAAGATTAAAACAGGCGATACAGTTAAGGTCATCAGCGGCCATTACAAGGGAACAACAGGAACAGTTAAGGCCGTATCTCCAAAAACAAATAAAGTTATTGTTGAAGGAGTAAACCTTGTTAAGAAAGCATTAAAACCTACTCAAGCTAATCCTGATGGAGGCATCGTTGAACACGAAGCTGGCATCGATGCAAGTAACGTTATGATCTATGACGAAAAAGCAAAAGTAGCTGGAAGAGTTGGTTACTCAGTTGATAAGAACGGCAAAAAAGTTCGTATCAACAAAAAGAGTGGAAAAGAAGTTAAGGAGGCTAAGAAATAATGAGTCGTTTATTAGATAAATATAAAGATACAGTTAAGCCTTCTTTAATGAAAGAATTCAATTATTCAAGTGTTATGGAATGTCCTAAACTTGAAAAAGTTGTTATCAACCTTGGTGTTGGTGATGCAATTGAAAATCCAAAGGCTCTTGAAGAAGCTGTTAGCGAATTAACAGCTATCGCTGGTCAAAAACCAGTTGTAACAAAAGCTAAGAAATCAATTGCTAACTTCAAACTTCGTGAAGGTATGTCTATTGGTTGTAAGGTTACATTACGTGGTGAACGTATGTATGAATTCCTTGACAAACTAATGAATGTATCATTACCACGTGTTCGTGACTTCCATGGTGTAAGTGCTACAGCTTTTGATGGCCGTGGTAACTATACATTAGGTGTTAAAGAACAATTAATCTTCCCTGAAATTAATTTCGATAAGGTTAACAAAGTTCGTGGTATGGACATCGTTATTGTTACAAGCGCTAAGACAAATAAAGAGGCATATGCATTGCTACAACAACTTGGTATGCCATTCGTTAAGAAAGGGGCATAATCATGGCTAAGAAGTCAATGAAGATTAAAGCCGCACGTCCTGCTAAGTATTCAACAAGAGCTTACACACGTTGCGAGCGTTGTGGACGTCCACACTCTGTATTAAGCAAATATAAAGTATGCCGTATTTGCTTCCGCGAATTAGCTTATAAAGGCCAAATTCCTGGTGTTAAAAAGGCAAGTTGGTAAGGAGGAAATTGAACCATGAATATGACAGATCCAATCGCCGATATGCTTACAAGAATTCGTAATGGCGTTCAAGCGAACATGGAAACGGTTGATGTTACTCCGGTATCCAAAGTTAAGACTGAAATTGCTAGAATTCTAAAAGAAGAAGGCTACATTGCAAATTATTCTATCACTGGTGAAGGTGTAGAAAAGAAAATGGTCATCACATTAAAGTATGGCCCACACAAAGAGAAAGTTATCTCTGGTATTAAACGTATCTCTAAACCTGGTCTACGTGTTTATGCTAAAGAAAATGCTATTCCAAAAGTTATTAACGGCTTAGGAATTGCTATCATTTCTACAAGCAATGGCATGATGACAGATAGAGAAGCTCGTAAACAACATATAGGCGGCGAAGTTGTTGCCTATGTATGGTAATAAATAAGGAAAGGAAATAGAAATGTCACGTATCGGAAACAAAGCGATTACCATTCCTGAAGGCGTTGAAATTACAGTCGCTGAAGGTAATGAGGTGACGGTTAAAGGCCCAAAGGGAACATTAACTAAGACTTTTAGTCCAGTTATTGGTATCTCCGTTGAGGACGGAACCGTCAAGGTTACTCGTCCTAACGAACAAAAAGTAACCAAACAATTACACGGAACTACTCGTGCAATCTTAGCTACAATGATCACAGGTGTTCATGAAAGCTATACAAAAACATTACAGATTGTAGGTATCGGTTACCGTGCTAATGTACAAGGAAAGAAACTTACAATGGGACTTGGTTTTTCCCATCCTGTAGAATTCGAAATCCCAGCTGATCTTGAAGTAGTTACACCAGATGCTAACACAATCAACATCACTGGTATTGACAAACAACACGTTGGTCAATTCGCTGCTGTAGTTAGAGCTGCTAAGAAACCTGAACCATATGGCGGAAAAGGTGTTCGTTATAAGGATGAACATGTTCGTCGTAAGGAAGGTAAGACAGCTGCTAAGAAGTAATGGGAAGGAGTAAAACATGTTAAAGAAAACAAATAAAAATGCAGAACGTTTACGTAGACATGCACGTGTACGTAGAATCGTAAGCGGAACTCCTGAGTGCCCAAGACTTAACGTGTTCCGTTCAAACAAACATATTTATGCACAAGTTATTGATGACACAACAGGCAACACACTATGTGCAACAAGCTCCGCTAATTTAAAACTAGAAAATGGTGGAAATATCGAAGCTGCGAAAAAAGTTGGTGCCGACATTGCTGAAAAATGCAAAGCTGCAAATATTGAAACAGTACGTTTCGATCGTGGCGGTTATGTGTATCACGGAAGAGTCCAGGCTTTAGCAGATGCTGCTAGAGAAGCTGGCTTAAAGTTCTAGGAGGGGGAATACAATGGAACGTAAACCATTTAAGAAACCACGCGAACCAAAAGAGTTCGACGATGTAGTAGTCTCCATTAACCGTGTCAGCAAGACTGTAAAAGGTGGACGCAGAATGCGTTTTGCGGCATTAGTTGTTATTGGTGATCATAAAGGAAGAGTTGGATTTGGTATGGGCAAAGCTGCTGAAGTACCAGATGCAATTAAGAAAGCAACAGAAGCTGCTAATAAAAATGTATTCTCTGTATGCTTAGTAGAAGACAACCGTACTGTTCCTCATACAGCTCTAGGAGTTCATGGCGCTAGCTCAGTTATGCTAAAGCCAGCTGCTCCTGGTACTGGAGTTATTGCAGGTGGTGCAGTTCGTTCAATTCTTGAATTAGCAGGTGTTTCCGATGTTTTATCTAAAGTTATCGGAAGCCGTACTCCTGTCAATGTAGTTTATGCAACTCTTGATGCATTAAGAAGTATGCATACAATTGACGAAGTAGCTAAGATCCGTGACAAGAAAGTTGCGGAAATCCGATAAGGGAGGTAAAACACATGAAATTACATGAACTAAAAGCAACTGAAGGTGCTCGTTTCACTTCTAAACGTATCGGAAGAGGCCAAGGAAGTGGCACAGGTAAAACTTCTGGTAAAGGTAATAAAGGTCAAAACGCTCGTTCTGGTGGCGGTGTAGCTATCGGTTTCGAAGGTGGACAAACACCATTATTCAAAAGAACACCTATGCGTGGATTTACAAACTATACTCGTAAAGAATATGCAACAATCAACGTTGGTGATTTAAATTGCTTTGAAGATGGCGCAGTTGTTAACTTTGAAATCTTAAAGAACGCTGGTATTTTGAAGAAAGAACTAGATGGCTTAAAGGTTTTAGGTGAAGGTAAACTTGAAAAGAAGCTTACTGTTCAAGCTAAGAAATTCAGCAAATCAGCTGAAAAAGCTATCGTAGAAGCAGGCGGAACAGCCGAGGTGCTCTAACCATGTTTGGTACGTTCGCCAGCATGTTTAAGAATAAAGAAATCCGTAATAAGATTTTCTTTACATTAGCAATGCTGTTGATCTATCGCATTGGTTCAGCAATTCCAGTACCGGGTGTTGATGCAGCTAAGTTAAGTGCTCAAGTATCAAGTAACTCAATCTTAAGTATGATGAACTTACTTGGTGGTGGTGCATTTGAAAAAATGTCTGTATTTGCACTAGGTGTTGGTCCTTATATTACTGCTAGTATTATTATTCAGTTATTAAGTATGGATGTTATTCCATACTTAACTGAATTAAGTAAATCTGGAGAAACAGGAAGAATTAAGAGTGATCAAATTACTCGTTATCTTGGAGTAGTACTTGCATTCGTGCAATCATTCTCTATGGTATATGGATTCGATAAGCAATATGCAATATTAGAATCAAGTAACTTATCAACTTATTTCTATACAGCAACAATCCTTACAGCAGGAACAATGTTCTTAATTTGGATTGGTGATCGTATTAGTTCAAAAGGTATTGGTAATGGTATTTCTATCATTATCTTTGCTGGTATTGTATCTAATATTCCTGCTCAATTTACACAAGTATTCAATATTTTAATGAGTGGCAATGCTCAAGGTGCTCAATTCAGTGGAATTCTTGAGTTTGCATTATATTGTGTACTATATCTAGTAATTATCGTTGGCGTTGTTATTATGCAATTAGCACAACGTAAAATTCCTATTCAGTACACATCTAGTTCAGGAGCAAAAGCAAATGACATCACTTATCTTCCATTTAAGATAAATAGTGCAAGTGTTATTCCTGTTATCTTTGCTTCAAGTATCATCACTGCTCCACAAATTGTTCTAAGCTTTGTAAATGCAAGTGCTTATCAAAGCGTAAGTAATTTCTTAAGCTTACAAAAACCTATTGGTTTAACAATTTATGCAGTATTAACCTTCTTATTCACATTCTTCTATACAGATCTTCAAGTAGATCCAGAGAAGATTGCTGAAAATTTAGGTAAGAGTGGTGCATACATTCCAGGAATTAGACCTGGTTCTGAAACTAGAACATATTTAAAGAAAGTAATTCATAGAATTACGGTTCTCGGCGCGATTGCATTAACAATCATGGCCGTTCTTCCGTATATCCTACCAATGGTAACATCTCTACCTACATCTGTATCAATTGGTGGTACTGGTATTATTATCGTAGTTGGTGTTGCAATGGAAACAATGGCACAGTTAAAGGGTCAATTAACTCAGAAACAGTACCGTGGTTTCTTAAAATAGGAGAAATAAATTGATGAATATTCTGATTATGGGGCCAGCTGGTGCTGGTAAGGGGACAATGTCAGATCGCATCATTCAAGACTATGATATTCCACACATTTCTACTGGCGACATGCTAAGAGAAAATGTAAAGAATAATACAGAGCTTGGACGCGAAGCTAAAGCATATATGGATGCTGGTAAGTTAGTACCAGACGAGTTAATCAACGCAATGGTTGAAGAACGTATCCAAAAACCAGATGCAAATAGGGGATATTTGCTTGATGGATACCCAAGAACACTCGTACAAGCAGAAAATTTTGAAAAAATTAGCAATTCTATAGGAAAAGCTATTGATATTGTGGTAGCACTTGATGTAGAATTTGATACGCTGGCTAGACGCATTACTGGTCGACGTATCTGTCCTAATTGTAAAGAAATTTACCATATAGACAGCAAACCGACAAAAGTTCCAGGCATTTGTGACAAATGTGGTACACAAGTGGTTCAAAGAAGCGACGATACTGTCGAACAATTGAAAGTAAGAATGGATGAATACGAAAATAGCACAAAGCCAGTTATCGATTATTATTCATCTAAAGGACTTGTAAAACATATTAATGCATCACAAACTCCTGAAGCAGTCTATGCTCAAGTAAAAGAAGCTTTAGGAAAGGTTGCATAATACATCTCTAAGCGAGACTTTTTGAGTCTCGCTTGAGGCGTATCATGAGAAAGAGAGATCAAATGGGAAAACAGGATGTCATTGAAATTGATGGTATCGTGGAGGAAACACTTCCTAATGCCAATTTCAAGGTGAAACTTCAAAATGGTCACGAGATCCGTGCTCACGTTGCTGGTAAAATCCGGATGAACTACATACGCATTTTACCAGGCGATCGGGTCACCGTGGAAATTTCGCCTTATGACTTAACACGTGGGCGCATAACATATCGGCATAAATGACCGAAGGTATTACACAGGAGGAAATCATGAAAGTAAGACCATCTGTAAAACCGATTTGCGACAAGTGCAGAGTGATTAAACGCAAAGGTGTTGTAATGATTATTTGCGAAAATCCAAAGCATAAGCAAAGACAAGGTTAATCGAAAAGGAGAAATTGAACTATGGCACGTATTGCAGGTGTTGATATTCCAGCGAATAAACGCGTTGTTATATCTCTAACCTATATTTACGGTATCGGACCTACAACAGCTAAGAAAATTCTAGCTGAATGTGGTATTAGTGAAGATATCCGTACAAAAGATTTAACTGATGAACAAGAAACAGCTATCCGTCAGAAGGTTGATGCCATCAAAACTGAAGGCGATCTTCGTCGTGAACGCGCATTAAACATCAAACGTTTAATGGAAATTGGTTGCTACCGTGGTATTCGTCACAGAAGACAATTACCAGTTCGTGGACAACGTACTCGTACAAATGCACGTACTCGTAAGGGACCACGTCGTACTGTAGCTAACAAGAAGAAATAACGGGAGGATTTGAAAATGGCAAACAATAAAAGTGCGGCCGGAAAAAAGACTGTCCGTAAAAAGAAAAACAGACGTAATGTGACTAAGGGTGTTGCTCACATCCATTCAACATTCAACAATACAATCGTAACTATCGCAGACGAAGCAGGAAACGTTATTGCTTGGAGTTCTGCTGGTGCATTAGGATATAAGGGTTCACGTAAGTCTACACCTTATGTTGCTCAACTATGTGCAGAAGCTGCAGCTAAAGCTGCTGTTTCACAAGGAATGAAAACTGTTGAAGTAAACGTTAAAGGACCTGGTCCAGGACGTGAAGCTGCAGTTCGTTCACTACAAGTTGCAGGTCTTGATATTACAGCTATCAATGATGTAACACCAATTCCTCACAACGGATGCCGTCCACCTAAACGGCCACGTGGTTAATTTTTAAGACAGGAGGATGAATGCATGCAAAAATTTGAACGCGCCGATTTTGAAGTTAAAGAATATGTAGAATCAGAAAACTACGGTAAATTTGTCCTATCTCCATTAGAGAGAGGATTCGGTACGACAATCGGGAATGCGCTACGCAGAGTACTTTTGTCCTCATTGCCAGGAGCTGCTGTATACTCTATCAAAGTTGATGGAGTATATCATGAGTTCACGACAATTCCAGGAGTACGTGAAGACGTATCAATGATTATTCTTCAATTAAAGCAATTAACAATGAAAATTGAAGATGATGAAATTTATACACTTCAAATCTCTGCTAAAGGACCATGCACTGTTACAGCTGGTGATATTATTTGCCCAGCTCAAGTAGAAATTCTAAATAAGGATCTTGAAATTGCTCATCTTGAAGCAGGTGCTTCTTTAGAAATGGAACTACATGCTAAAAATGGTCGTGGTTATGTTGGAAGTGATATTAACAAACAACAAAACCAAGGAAGTTCTCAAGGTATTGGAACTGTTTATACAGATTCAATTTACACACCAATTAACAAGGTTGCTTATGATGTTCAACCAACTCGTGTTGGAGAAGACTCTAAATATGATTGCTTAACTATGGAAATTTGGACTGATGGTTCAATTAATCCACAAAAAGCATTATCTATGTCTGCTAAAATCTTAATTGATCACTTAGATATTATCTCTGGAATCAATGATGATGTAATGAACATGGTAAGTGTTCTTAAAGAAAATGGACCTGAAGTACCAGTTAAGGGAACACAAACAATGATCGAAGATTTAGATCTTTCTGTTCGTTCTTATAACTGCTTAAAGAGAGCAGGTATTCAAACTGTCGATGAACTAACACAGAAGACCGAGGATGAGATGATGAGAGTCCGCAACCTCGGAAAGAAATCATTAAAAGAGGTTAAGGAAAAGCTCGAAGAATTAGGTATGGGCTTTAAGTCCTTCGAATAAGGAGAATTTAAAAATGTGGAATCGTAAATTTGGAAGAAACGCCGATCACCGCAAAGCTATGCTCCGTAATCTTGCTACATCTGTAATTCTCTATGGACGTGTTGAGACTACTGAAGCTAAAGCAAAAGATATGCGTTCGGTTGTTGATGAACTAATCACTTTAGGTAAAAAAGGTGATTTAGCTGCTAGAAGACAAGCTGCTGCTTACATTCGTAATGTTGTAGCTGATGAAAAGACACAGCAAACAGTTCTACAAAAGTTATTTGATGAAGTTGCACCTAAATATGCTGACCGTAACGGTGGATACACTCGTGTTGTAAAAACTGGTACTCGTCGTGGTGACGCTGCACCTATGGCTTTCATCGAACTAGTATAGTTCAGTTAAATGATAAAGAGGGTAGTTGGGGAAACCTAGCTACCTTTTTTGTATATTTGGCTAATTACGCAAGATTTGATAAAATATATAATACTCGTTTTATTTTGATAAAAAGAGTACAGTAGTATAAAAGAATGACAATGTCTTTTCAATACATTTAAGGAGACTTGGTATATGAAAAAAATATATATGATACTTGCAACAACGATGTTACTTTCACTTGTTGGATGTAAGACAACTAAACAAAAAGAAATTATTGATAATGTAGCTAGTTTTACTCCTACAGAATTACCTGAAACAGATAATACATACGAAGATTATGCTAATCATTTGTTGATTTTAAAGAGTGGTACTTCTTTTACAGTTGGTGTAAAAAATTCATATACACTAAATTATAGTGATGACACAAGTACAGAATATAGTTTTGATGGCATTTTAGAGGTGGAAAATACAACAAGCAATCCAACTGCACATATCACTGAATATATTAACGGAGATGGGCTACAATCCTCTGTAGAAGGCTATTATTACGACGGCAGACTATATAATAACTATAATGGTGTTACATATTACGAAGACATGGATTATGAGGCTTTAACGGCTGTTCTACAAACTCCTATATCTATCCAAACTTTTAAAGAAGACGAAATGGAAGATATCTCAAAATCTGTAGAAGATGATATTACTACTTATACAATTTCATTGACTGATGAAGCTAGTACGAATTATTTCTTAAATCACTATGATGTTTCAGGCATATCTAGCTACGATAATGTCACTGTAGATAAAGGTACAGTTGTACAATCATTTAATAGTCAGGGATACTTTGTTGGTGAAGATGCTACATTTACTGCAAGTGTTGTTATTGATGATATGACAACGACAATCAGTTATTCAAGTACTGTTTCTTATATCAAAATTGATGAAACAAGTGTAACGATTTCTGATACAAGTAAAGAGGAACAAGCATCCTATGTAGCATTTGAAGATATTGATACTGATAGTATTAGTGATGCGGATGTACAAAGCGATGCTCCAGGAGAAACAACTACGGAAACATTCCAAAAGAGATTAGTTAATCGTTTAAAATATACAAAACAAGAAGATGGAACATATTTAACAGAATATAACGATAATGAGTCATATACTGTAGACTTTGAGAATCATCAATTTATTTATACAAACTATTCTTCAAAATATGTCTATAACTGGAAAGGTGATACCGGTGTGTTTGGTACAGCTTGTAATTATGATTTTGATACTGATAAATCTAGTGCAAGTTGCGAAGAATCCGTTGTAGAAATGATAAAAAATGTTAAATTATATTTTGAAATGGAACTATATTATTGTGGCTTATCTCTAGATGAATTAGTCAATGAATAATATAATAATTTAGAGGTGGGTCATGAAAAACAAACGTCTTGGGGAAATGCTTGTTGAAGCTAAAGTATTATCAAATGAACAAGTTGATCAAGCAGTAGAAATACAGAAAAAAAGTGGTAAAAGACTTGGAACAGTATTAGTTGAGAATAATTTTATATCTGAGAAACAATTGATAGATGTGCTATGTTTACAGTTAGGTATTGATTTTATTGATTTAAATAAAGAACAAATCGATCCATATATGGCTCGTATTATACCTAAGGAAATAGCTGTTCAATATCGTATAGTTCCTGTGAAAATGGATAAAGAAAAGCTTGTTTTAGCAATGGAAGACCCTTTAAATTTCCGTGCTTTAGAAACAGCAAAACAAATTACTAAACTAAAAATCACTCCATATATTGCCTATAGTAATGCAATTACTAGAGCGATATCTGTCCTTTATGAAAATGAAGGTGCTTCTATTGCAATTAAGCAAATGAAGGAAGAAAGAGGAATTAGTGCGACATACGAAGAAGTTGCGGAAAGAAAAGAAATTCAAGATGCTAGCACAGCAGCTCCTACTGTAAAACTTGTTAACTCTATTTTAGAGAGAGGTATTTCTGAAAAAGCGAGTGATATCCATGTAGAACCAAGAGAGAATGATGTTCTTGTTAGAATTAGAGTAGATGGACGTTTAAATGAAGTGTTAACAATTCCTAAAGAGCTACAAGAAGCTGTTATTTCTCGTTTTAAAATCATGGCTGAAATGAATATTACAGAGCATCGTGTTCCACAAGACGGTAGAGCTCAAGTTCGAGGTAATGATGGAAAACAGATTGACTTACGTTTGAGTACATTACCAACAATTCATGGCGAAAAAGTCGTTATTCGTATCTTAGCTCGTGATAAGAAATCATTAAATCGTAAAGGAATTGGTATTACTGATAAAGATAATGAGAAATTCTCAAGAATCTTAAAGAATAGTTCAGGAATGATTATGATTGTTGGTCCTACTGGTTCTGGTAAAACAAGTACTCTATATACAATGATTGAAGAACTAAAGAGTGACTCTGTAAATATGATTTCTCTAGAAGATCCAGTTGAATTCCAAATTGATGGAGTTACACAAGTTGCGATAAACGAAAAGATTGGTTTAACTTTTGCGACAGCTTTAAGATCATGTTTAAGACAAGACCCAGATATTATTTGTGTGGGAGAAATCCGTGATGGTGAAACAGCAAGTATTGCCATGCGTGCTGCGATGACAGGTCACTTAGTATTAACAACAATTCATACAGAAGATGCTGTTAGTGCAATTGATAGACTACGTGATTTAGGTGTAGAACCATATTTGATTGGCGGATCATTACGTGGCGTTGTATCACAAAGACTAGTGAGAAAGATTTGCCCAAACTGTAGAGAAGAAGTGAAACCTGATCCAGTACTATTAGATTTAGCTGGAATGAATACATATAATACACATTTCTATAAAGGTAAAGGTTGTTATATGTGTTTTGATAGTGGTTATCGTGGTAGAACGGGTGTATTTGAAATTCTGCCAATTAATGCTAAATTAAGAGATGAAATATCACGTGGGGCTAATGGAACAGAACTACGAAAGATTGTTATGGAAGACCGTGATTTTGTGCCAATGATTGTAAATGGTAGAGACTTAGTGAGTTCTGCAGTTACAACATTAGAAGAAGTTGTAAGTAAAGTGGTTACTGTTCAATAGGGATGTTAATTTATGAATAGCTATAAATATAATGCTTTATCTGCAGATGGGGCTAAAGTTAAAGGAATTATTGAAGCTGTTGATGAATATCAAGCAGTTGATAAGATAAAAGAAAAATGTCCGATTGTTATTAATGTTGATGAAGTTAAAAACACAAAGATGAATTCAGTACTCAATAAAGAATTGGGGAAAAAAGTTGATAGTAAAGCTTTATCTGTGATGTGTTCACAATTCGCAATTATCTTAGAAGCGGGAACACCATTAAATAAAACAATAAAGATGATTGCATCACAAACAGAAGATAAAAAGCTAAAAAAGATGTTAGAAAATGCATATGATGATGTAACTTATGGTAGTACATTAGAAAGCGCGTTCCGTAAAAACTATGATGGCTTACCAGAAGTCTTTTTAGAGACGATAAAAGCTGGGGAACAGTCGGGTAACTTACCAGGCAGTTTTGCAAATATGCAAAAATATTTTGATAAATCATTTAAAACAACACAAAAGCTAAAGGCTGTAACAGGCTATCCTTTATTTGTGCTTTGTGTAGCGATAGTTGTAGTAATTGTTGTAATGGTCGTTGTTGTACCTACTTTAACAAGTGTATTTGGTGAATTAGGTGGAGAACTTCCTTTAATGACAAAAATACTGATTGCTACTTCAGAATGGTTTGCTAAATGGTGGATGATTCTTTTAGGAATTATTCTAGCAATTTATGTTTTTTATAAATTGTCCACAAGTACAGAAAAAGGCCAAATTAGAAAGAGTATACGAAAGTTACATTTACCAATCCTAGGAAATATTGCGACTTTAACAAATGCTCAAGAGTTTGCAAATACAATGGCATCTTTACTTGAAGCAGGTTTAACGGTTGGAGATGCATTAAGAGTTACTTCTAGATGTTTGACAAATTATGCTGTAAGTAAAGAAGTTTTTGCTATGGCAGAAAAAGTAGAAACAGGTACTTCTTTAAGTGAAGCAATCAATAAAAGTGAATACTTACCAACAACATTAAAAGAAATGACAGGTGTTGGTGAAAAAAGTGGAGAACTAGTTAAGACACTTAAAACGATTGGGGATTACTATGCTAATGAAGCTGATTATGCGATTAAATCAGCGTTAGATAAACTTGAACCAACATTATTAATTTTATTAGCTATTTTTGCAGGCTATATTGTTATATCAATCTACTTACCAATGTTTACAATGTACAGTATTTTATAGGAAATATCATTATGGAAAACAACGGAACTTACAAAATATCACAAGCTAAAGCAGATGAAATCATGACTAATTTACGTACAGTATTTGATGTTGTACGTATTTTGAAAGCGGAAGAAGTAGCAGGACAAAAGGAAATTACAGGATCCAATGAACCATGCATGTGTTATGCATTTTGGAAGAAAAATAAAACATGTGATCATTGTATTTCATTAAAAACATTAGAAACCAAGAATGATTTTGCTAAGATAGAATTTTGTGATGATAGTTGTTTTCAAGTTTTTTCAAAATATTATGAAGTTGATGGTCATCCTTGTGTGATGGAGATGATTAAAAAGCTCGACGACAGTACTTTTATTGATCCTAAGGGCTATAATCACCTCATGACGAGCTTTTCTATCTATCATGATAAATTCTATAAGGATGGCGTTACAGGGGCCTTAAATCGCTTGTATTACGAAGAAAAGATTAAACAAACAACAGAACAATCAGGTATCGCAATTTTAGATATCGATGATTTTAAATCATGTAATGATAGCTATGGACATAAAGCAGGGGATGAAGTACTAAAGCTTGTTGTTAAAGTGATATCACAAAATGTACGTGAAGATGATGCAATAATTCGCTTTGGTGGAGATGAATTTTTAATTGTTCTTCCTGGTATTCGAGCAAAGAGTTTTGATTTAAAACTTGAACATATTCGTTCGACAATACATGCTTCAGTGATTCAAGGATTTGGTAAATTACAAGCTAGCGTTAGTATTGGTGCGGTAATTACAGATGGTGTTGAAACAATTGAAGATGGTGTAACACGTGCGGATAAGCTAATGTATTTAGCGAAGAATAGAAAAAATAAAGTTGTTACTGATTGGGATAATGAAGCTGAAAAACAAAGTATTTTAATGAGTGATAGTGCTAAACCACTTGTTTTAATTGTGGATGATGCTGAAATGAATCGTATGATTTTGCAAGATATATTAGAAGATTCTTATCGTATTGTCGAAGCAAAAACGGGTAGAGAAGCACTAGAAAAGTTGAACTATTACGGACAAGAAATTGCTTTAATGTTACTAGATATCGTTATGCCAGAAATGGATGGGTTTGAAGTTTTAAATCGTTTATACGAAGATTCTGTATTAGACAATTTACCAGTTATCATTATTAGTAGTGATGAAAATAATGACTCAATCAAACGAGCATATGAACTTGGGGCAGCAGATTACATTAGAAGACCATTTGATGCGGATGTTGTAAAGAAACGTGTATCGAATATCATAAGACTTTATCAAAGACAAAGAAAATTACAGGTAGAGATACGTCAACAAATAGAGGATAACGAAAAAATATCCAATATGATGACAGGCATTTTAAGCCATATTGTAGAATATCGTAATGGTGAAAGTGGTCCACATGTTATTCATGTAGAAGAAATCACAAAAGTATTATTAGAATGTCTAACGAAAGAAAGTAGCCAATATCAACTTACAGAAGATGATAAGAAGATGATTGTTGAAGCAAGTGCTCTTCATGATATTGGAAAAATAGGAATTGACGAAAAAATATTAAATAAACCAGGCAAATTAACAAAAGAAGAATATGAGATTATGAAAACTCATACTTTAATTGGTGCTTCGATCATTGAACAAATGGATATTTATAAAGATGAACAATTTGTACACTATATTTATCAAATTTGTAGATGGCACCATGAACGCTGGGATGGCAAAGGCTATCCTGATGGCTTAAAAGGTGATGAAATTCCTATCTCAGCACAAGTTGTTGCGATGGCAGATGTTTATGATGCTTTAGTGAGTAAAAGAGTATATAAAGATGCTTTTACACACGAACAAGCTATTAAGATGATTTTTGATGGTGAATGTGGTTCGTTTAACCCAATACTATTAAAGTGTTTGTTTAATTCTGAAGAAAAGATAAAACACTTAGAGAGTGAAGCGCATGCGGGGGGGGGTTACGCTCGCTACACTTTTAGGTGAAGATTAAAAGTAGGTCTATTTCGTGATAAAATAAATACAATCATATTTTTGGAGATTTAATTATGGATATCAAAGAATGCTATACATTGATAGGTGGCGACTATAATGACGTTTTTAGTCGATTAAGTAGCGAAAAATTAATTACAAAGATTGTTAAAAAATATATCGATGATACAAGTTTTAATGATTTGAAAGAAGGCTTAGAGACAAAGAATTTAGAACTTGCATTTAGAGGAGCTCATACTTTAAAAGGAGTATGTTTAAATCTTGGTTTTAAACAAATGACAGCTGAAGCAATTGAATTAACAGAAATACTTCGCTCAGGTACATTTGAAGGAACAAGTGAACTGTTTGAAAAACTATCACAAGCACATAATCGTACGATAGAAGAGATAAAAAAATTGGACTAATACTATGGAAAATAATCTAGCTATATTAGAAAAAACAATAGACGATGTTGAAGAAAGTGTCATCATAATTAACAGAGATACTTTTAATGTGGTCTATGCGAATAAAATGGCTAGAGAAAGTTTTTATGGTGAATATAATCAACAAAGTAAATGCTATGAATTGAACGCTGCTAGTAATGAACAGTGTTCTTTTTGTCCTTTGAAAAACAAAGATAATCAAGAAGTATACATTAAAAGTAATCACAAAATATATTCAATCAATATTAAGTTCAATCAAGCTAGTGGCGAAAGTTTAGCTATTGAATATATCAAAGATGTTACGCAAGAAAAGAATGCTAAAAAGATATATAAACGACAAATTAAAGCGATTTTAAGCCGCTATAAAGATGCGCAACTTGTTATTTATGCAAATTTAACTACAGATCATATTTATACAATTTCAGGACGTAGGGATTTAATCGAAGAGTGTAATTCAAGTGAATCATTTGATGCAAATATCAAAAAAGTTTTCAAACGCATAAAAGATCAATATGAAAATCATAAGATGAATAAATTAATGAATCGTGATGCATTAATCGAATCTTGTGAACAAGGAAATACTATTTTGCAATATGATGCAAAGATGCTTCAAAATGATGATATATCACATTTAACAATAATCGGTGCAAATCTTTTTATTGAACCTAAAAATGGGGATACGGAAGTTATTTTTTATACAAGAAATGTACAAGATATCTTTTTAGATGAAGATAGGTTACATCGGGAATTAAATACGCAAAAAGAACATTTAACTAGAACAGAAAATATCATATCTACTGCAGGTATTGGTACATGGGAAATTACTCTTTTTGATGATGAAGAGCCAAAAATGTACGCAGATGAAAAAATGAAGGAATTACTAGCAATTGCTAATGAACAATTATCGCCAGAAGAAGTTTATCAAGCTTGGTACAAAAATATTGATAATAAAGAAATTACAAGAGTTTTGGCATGTGTTGACGCTATGTGTAATGGTGAGCAATCTGAAGTGACTTATTTATGGAATCACCCTGAGCTAGGAAAAATATATGTTCGCTGTGGTGGTAATGCTGAAAAAGTAGCAAATAAAGGATACAAGTTAAGTGGATATCATTGTTATATCTATGAAATTGTAGAAGCTGAATTAAATCATCAAAAACAAGTAAAAGAGAACTTACAAGTTATATCAGCAATGAATGATGCTTATGCTGCGATTTACTATATTGATTTAGATCAAAATACATATAAATCTTTTACACAAAATCAAGAGATTCAAAAGCATGTACATTTAGTTGAAGGTGAAGAAAACTACGATAGGTTAATTGATGATTTATTAACATACTTTATCGATGAAGATAAACGCGAGCAAGTTTTCCAGAGTTTTAATCGTGCTAAGATTCTAGAGATACTATCTAAGAGAAAAAAATATACATTTAGAGTAAAAATATCCGATAGAATTGAAAATTATAGTGTATTTGAAGTGAAAGTAGTTTCTTGTTTTGAAGATGATAAACATGAATGTGTTATGGGAATTCAATGCATCGATAAAATGCTAGAAGAAGAATTTACAAAACAAAAACAACTTGAAGAAGCATTGCAACAAGCTCGTAGCGCAGATGAAGCAAAGTCTATGTTTTTAGCAAGAATGAGTCATGATATTCGTACACCAATCAATGGTTTAAAGGGTATGATTTCTATTGCAAAAGATGAAATAGATGATAAAGAAAAAGCAATTCAAGATTTAAATAAAGCGTTAAATGCGGAACAACTATTAGAAAGCTTACTAAATGATGTTTTAATGATGAGCAAGATAGAAGCAAATAAGCTTGAAATTAAATATGAAAATATAAATATTAGAGAAGTATTAGAAGAAGTAGTTGAAATGCAACAAGAGTCTTTAAAAAAGAAAAATTTAAAGATTCAAAAAGAAATAAATATAACAAATGAAAGTGTTAAAACAAGTCGATTAGCTTTATCAAGAATACTATTAAATGTCATTAGCAATGCGATTAAGTATAATAAGCAAAATGAAATAGTAGAAGTATCACTTAATGAAGAAAAGATTGATGAGTACAATTCGTCGTATATTTTTACAGTATCAGATCATGGTATTGGAATGAGTGAAGATTTTGTTGAGAAAAAGCTATTTGAACCATTTGTACAAGAAAAACAAGATGCAAGAACTTACTATAGTGGAGTAGGTTTAGGTATGTCTATTACAAAGGAACTTGTGGATAAACTGCAAGGAAAGATAGAAGTACAAAGTGTTAAAGATGTAGGAACGACATTTACTATTACGCTACCGATGGAACTAGTAGAAAAAGAATCAGGAATAGAACAAACAGAAAGTTCAAAAGATGATTTAACAAATAAAAAGATATTAATCGTTGAAGATAATGATTTAAATGTAGATATTGTAAAATACTATTTAGAAAATGCTCACGCAGAAGTAACCGTTGCTAAAGATGGGCAAGCAGCAGTTGATTTATTTGAAGCATCAGGAATCAATGAAATTGATTTAATTCTAATGGATATTATGATGCCAAACCTAAATGGTTATGAAGCAACGACAAAAATAAGATCATTAAATAGGGCAGATGCAAAAATAGTGCCAATTGTTGCAATGAGTGCAAATGCTTTTGAAGAAGATAAACAAAAAGCATTTAATGTTGGAATGAATGATTATATTTCTAAACCAATCGATAAAAATCTTTTGATAGGAAAAATTATAGATTTATTGTCTAAAAGTGAAAATAAACCGCTTTCAAAAGAAAAAATTAAAAAAACTAGGAAAAAACTAAAAAAAGTAGTTGACTAGGGAGAGGTAAATGGGGTATTATCACTAAGCAATCAAGC
>CAVCUC010000001.1:63434-86080 GCA_963605225.1 bacterium | reverse complement strand
TAGTAGAAAGGAGCAGGAAAGATATATGACACTTCAATATGAGATGGACCGTTATGTGGATGACCGTAAAGATGAATGGAAAGCCGAAGGCATTGTTGAAGGAGCAAAGAAAGAACAAGCAAATTTAGTTCTGAATATGTTTAAAAATGGAATAACGATGGAACAAATTTCAAAGATTGCCAATATTTCAATTGAACGAGTCAAAGATATTCTTTCTGCTCAATAATTAATACTTCAAAAAATTATTAGTTCTAAAATATAAAAACTCTAGAAAGCTTATTTATACTCTCTAGAGTTATTTTTTATTGACGATAATTTAAACGGGTAATGAGATAAGGGATAGCTTCTTCAAAGTTAACTCCATAAGTGACATGCTTTGGATCAAGTAGTGTTTTATCCATACATTCATAAGTAAAATCTGTTGCGATTTCTAAAGCAGCTTCAAACCTTCTACCTAAAGCGAGTGCACCAGTAAAGGTACTTGCCCATATATCACCAGTACCATGGAAGGAAACAGGTAGTTTACGTGTATAGTATTCTGTGAATTTATTTTTTTCTTTATCGTATGCATATACACCAATTTCTTCATCATTAAAACTTGCACCGGTAATGACGACGTGACTTGAACCTAAGTTAGATAATTGTACTAATACATCTTGGATATATTCTTTTGTGTAATGTTCCTTGTAAGGAATATCTAATAAGAAACTTGCTTCTGTCATATTTGGACAAATATAATCTGCTGTAGAACATAGATTTTTCATTTCTTTAGCAAATTCTGTAGTAAATCCAGGATATAGTTTGCCATTATCAGCCATACATGGATCAACAATTTTTGGACTATTAGAACCAAATTCTTGGAATAACTTTTTGGCGATTTCAATTTGTTTGAAGCTTCCTAAATATCCTGTATATAAGGCATCAAATTCAAATTTTTCATTTTTCCAATGTTCTAAAATTGGCTCTAATTCACTTGTTAAATCATGGAAGGTAAATCCTTTAAAAGCAGTATGTGTAGATAATACAGCAGTAGGTAATATCGCTGTTTCTATTCCCATACTGGATATGATTGGTAAAGCTACCGTTAGAGAACATTTTCCTATACATGACACATCTTGCATTGTGACTATTCTTTTCATTGAACAATCCTCACTTTCGATATTATTATAAGGTAACAGTGTTAAATGTTTGTAAAGGAATCAAGAAAATGAAAATACAAGTAGAGTGGAATGAAGGTAGTAAAGTACTAGAGTACGATAAAGTGATTACTGCAGAAGAATTATTAGAAGATGTAAAAGAAGTTAAATATCCAATTATGTCTTGCAATATGGATAATTATCCAAAACGTTTAGATGTAAAAATAGACCATGATTGTACGATAACACTTTTAGATATTCGTAACAAAAATGCGGATTTAGTGATGCAGAAATCTATGGTTTTATTGTATGTGAAGGCAATACATGATGTTCTTGGTGAAGATACAGAAGTAATTATTGAAAATGCTTTAAGCAAAGGTTTGTTCACTATCATAAAAAAGAAATATCAAGCAAGTGATATTAAAAAGATAGAAACACGTATGCATGAACTCGTTCGTGAGGAAATACCAGTAGTTGAAACGAAAGTAGATAGAGAACATTTAGAAGAATGGGTAAAAACACATCATATGGCTAGAAACTATATTGATACAACTTTACCTATCCCTGAGAGAGTAAAAATATATACATTAAATGATGAATCATTCATATTTGATACAGATTTAGTCACAAACACTAAACAATTAAAAGTATGTGGCCTAAAAAAGTATAAACATGGTATTTTGTTACGCTTTCCTAGCCCTGAGAATCCTTTGAAGTTGCCAAAATTTAAAGAAGAAAAATTACTTTATCGAGCTTTTGCGGAAGAAACGCGTTGGTGCAAGATTACAGAAGTTATTTATGCAAGTGACTTAAATAAAATGATTAAAGAGAATAATTATAAAGATTTAATCTTACTTTCAGAATCTTTGCATGAGAAAAAGATTGCAGAAATCGCTACACGTATCAAAAAAGAGAATAAACGAATTATTTTGATTGCCGGACCATCTTCTTCTGGTAAAACCACATTCACAAAGAAACTCATTATTCAACTCAGAGTAAATGGTTTAAAACCACTATATTTAGGTACAGATGATTACTTTGTAGAACGTGATGAAACACCATTAGACGCTGATGGTAATAAAGATTATGAAGGACTAGGAGCCTTGGATATTAACTTATTTGATAGTCAAATGACAGCTTTATTAAATGGTGAAGAAGTGGATATTCCTTCTTTTGACTTTGTAAAAGGAACGAAGATATTTGGTAAGCGGATGACTAGGATTGATAAAAATCAACCGATAGTTATCGAAGGAATTCATGGCTTAAATCCAAAATTAACAGAAATGATTCCGGATGAAGAAAAATTTAAAATCTATATCAGTCCATTAACGCAAATAAACATTGATGAATTTAATCGTATTTCTACAACTGACGCAAGAATGCTAAGAAGACTAGTAAGAGATTATGCGACAAGAGGAAAAAGTGCTGCAGATACATTGCAAAGTTGGCCTTCAGTAAGAAGAGGAGAGGATCAAAACATATTCCCATATAATATTTACGCAGATGTTTTCTTTAATAGCGCATGTATTTATGAAATACCAGTATTAAAACATCATGCAAAAAAACTGTTGGAAGAAATTCCACATGGTTCTAAGGAATATCCAACAGTTAAGCGAATTGTTTCATTGTTAAAATTCTTTGAGGAATTAGATGATGATGCGTCTATTCCATGTGATTCAATCTTAAGAGAATTTATCGGTGGTAGTATTGTAGATTGATTATTTCATCATCTGCTCACGATGCTTCAAGGAGCGTTTTAACCAACCACCTTGAATGTAATAGAGCACAAATAAGAGACTTGTTAATATCCAAGAAACAGGATAGCAGAATAATACTTCAAATATAGTCTTATCAGGATAAAGTAAAATCCAAGCAATACGGAATGCACCAATACCAACAGCAGTTGTAATCATTGGAATGAGAGAATCACCACAAGCACGTATTCCACTGGAGAATATTTCTACAAAGACAAATGTTGACCAGAATGGGCAAATGAAATATAGGATACTTAAGCCAATATTGATGACTTCTTCATCTGGGGTAAATAGTCTAAATAGTGTTGGACCAAATAAGTAACATACACCTGTTATCGATAAAGACATGATTAAGTAAAGGAGTATAGATTGGTGGAAACCTTTCTTTACTCTTTTTATATTACCAGCTCCAAAGTTTTGACCAGCAAAAGTTAATACAGATGTACCAAAGGCACCTGAAGCATTCCAGAATGTCGCATCAATCTTACCAAATGCAGTATAAGCAGCTACTGTATCTGTACCATAACCATTTACGCTAGCTTGAATGAATAAGTTTGCGACACTATATAAAGCAGATTGGATACCTGTAGGTAAACCGAATTGAATGATTTGTAATAAGATTTGCTTGTCAAATTCAATGTGTTTTAAATTAAATCTGTAGCAATCTTCTGTTCGATATAAAACAAATAGGGTTAATACACAACTAACAAATTGTGCAATTACAGTCGCAATAGCAGCACCAGCAACGCCCATATTCATACCTGCTACAAAAACTAAATCTAGAACAATGTTTGTGATACATGCAGCAATTAAGAAATATAAAGGTCTTTTAGAATCTCCTACCGCTCTAAGGACACCAGAACCAGTGTTATAAATTAATGTTGGGATTAAACCGATAAAAAATATACGAAGATAAGTAACAGAAAATGAGAATATATCATCAGGTACATTTAATAAATGAAGTAATTGAGGGGCAAATACATATCCTAATACAGTTAAGATAAAACCAAATACAATTGACATAACCATACTTGTAGAAACTGTAACAGGGACTCTTTCTGTTTCTCGATTACCATAAAATTGTGCAATAACGACAGTAGCACCAGAAGATAAACCGACAAGGAAACCAACAAGTAAGTTTGTAAGTGTTCCTGTAGATCCTCCTACTGCACCAAGAGCTTCTTTACCAACAAAGTTTCCTACAACAATTGCATCGACCGTGTTATATAATTGTTGGAATATTGTGCCGAAAAATACAGGAAAGAAGAAGATAAGGATTTGTTGCCAAACTACGCCATTTAATAAATCTACTTTCATTTTCTTCATATATAAATCCCCCTAATGCATAAGGAATATTGTATCATTGCAAGATATAAAATAAAGGACAAGTTCTAAAAAAATAGGTACACTATATGAGTAAAGGAAATACTTATGTTAAGAATAGAAATTACTACAGATATTAATGAAAAAGAGAATGTAATCGATAAAACAATCAGAGAATATAAGATAAAAAATACGGATGTTCAATCTGCAAAAATTCATCATCGTTCATTAGATGCTAGAAGAAATAGACAAGCAAAATATCTCTATCAAATTGATATGGAATTAAATCATGAAAGCACATATCTTAAAAAATTAAAGAATAAAGCAAGAAGTGTGGAACCATTTGTTTATAAAGCACCTAGTTGCGGTCTTTTAAAGCTAGAACATCGTCCTGTTATTGTTGGTTTTGGCCCTGCAGGTATGGCTAGTGCATATTTATTAGCACTAAAAGGATATCGACCTATTGTGATTGAGAGAGGTTCGAATGTATTAGAGCGTAAACAAAAAGTGGAAGCTTATTGGAATGGTGCAGAACTAGATGAAGAAAGTAATGTGCAATATGGTGAAGGTGGTGCGGGAGCGTTTTCTGATGGCAAATTAACGACAAGAATTAAAGATGAACGAGTAGCACTTGTTTTAGACAAATTGATTGAAGCTGGCGCAAATGAAAATATAGCCTATTTAAATCATCCTCATATTGGTACAGATAAATTTGTTGAATTAGATGAAAACATTCGTGAGAAGATTATTCAACTTGGTGGAGAGATTCGCTTTGATACTAGACTCGATGACTTACTTGTGGAAAATGGTAAATTAAAAGGAATTGTACTAAGTACAGGTGAAGAAATACAAACAGAAGCACTTATTTTAGCGATAGGTAATGGTAGTGGGGATACTTATAGAAAATTAGGTAAATATCTATGCTTAGAAAATAAACCTTTTGCGGTTGGAGTAAGAGTAGAAACATTACAATCATTTATAAATGAAAAGCAATATAAGAATATAGATGACTATTCTTCATTACCAAATGCGGAATATCATATTGCGACAAAGACAAGTAATGGTAAAGGGGCATATAGTTTCTGTATGTGTCCAGGAGGATATGTTGTTCCATCTGAAAGTAAGAAAAATACAATTGTAACTAACGGTATGTCTTATTCGAAACGAGATGGAATAAATGCAAATAGTGCAATTGTAGTACAAGTGGATTCAAATGATTATGGGAATGATTATTTAGCAGGGCTAAAATATCAAGAAGAATTAGAGCAAAGAGTATATGCATTAGGTAAAGGTAAAGCAGTTGGCTCAACTGTCGCAAGTTACTTAAAACAAGCTAGTCAAAATCTTGTTACACCAACTTATCAAAGAGGAATCTTAGAAAGAGATGTACATGATGTGTTTGATGATTCTATTAATCAATCATTAGAAGAAGCTTTCATCTATATGGAAAAAGTATTTCCTGGATTCATTCAATTAGGTTCATATATCACAGCATCTGAAACAAGATCTAGTTCGCCAGTTCGTATAGTTAGAAATATTCAAACATTAGAATCAGATGAAGTGGAAGGGATTTATCCTAGTGGAGAAGGTGCAGGATATTCTGGAGGAATTGTATCTAGTGCAATAGATGGCATTAAATGTGCTGAAAAGATAATCATGAAATATCATCCTTATTCGTTATAAAAAAGTAAAGCTAGTCATTCACTTGACTAGCTTTATTTAGGAAAATGAAAAAATTACATTAATATAATATCGCAATAAAAAATTAATATGTGATGTCTTTGTGAAAAAATCGTGAAATTTAATTTGTGAAAATATTATTAAAAATGGACTGCTACGAGATGAACAGTCCATTAATTTGTTTTGTATTTATAGGTGAATGATTAAGCTAGAGTAGTTTCTTGATTTTGCTCAAATACTTGATCTTCTTCTAAGATTTTCATGAATTCTTCACCAGTAATCGTTTCTTTTTCATATAAGTATTTAGCAATCTTATCTAATTCTGCACGATGCTCTGTTAATAAGTCTTTTGCCTTGTTATATTGTTTCTTAACGAGCTCAATGACTTTCTTATCAATTTCTGCAGCTGTTGTTTCGGAACAAGATAATGATGTATCACCACCTAGATATTGATTTTGTACAGTTTCTAAAGCAACCATACCAATCTCATCATTCATACCGTATCTTGTAATCATGCCACGAGCCAGTTTAGTAGCTTGCTCAATATCATTAGAAGCACCTGTTGAAATTTCATTAAAGACAATTTCTTCAGCTACTCGACCACCAGTATATGTCGCAATCTTATTTTCTAATTCTTCCTTAGTATATAGAGAGTGATTTCCTTCATCGACTTGCATTGTGTAACCTAAAGCACCGCTAGTTCTTGGGATAATTGTAATCTTTTGAACAGGAGCACTATGGGATTGTAGTGCGGCCACAAGAGCATGACCTACTTCATGATAAGAAACGGTTAATTTTTCTTTATCTGTTAAGATAGCATTTTTCTTTTGATAACCTGCAAATACTACTTCAATACTTTCTTCTAAGTCGGTTTGCGTTACAGTATTTCTACCTTCTCTTACAGCTCTTAACGCACCTTCATTGATAATATTTGCTAGTTCTGCACCACTTGCGCCACTTGCCATTCTAGCAATAATAGATAAGTCTACATCTTTTTCCATCTTAACTTTCTTTGCATGAACTTTTAAGATTTCTTCTCTACCTTTTAAGTCAGGTAATTCTACAGGGACACGTCTATCAAATCTACCAGGTCTAGTTAGAGCTGGATCGAGTGATTCAGGACGGTTTGTCGCAGCTAAGATAACTACACCATTATTGGACTCAAAACCATCCATTTCTGTAAGCAATTGATTTAGAGTTTGTTCACGTTCATCATTACCGCCAATATTACCGCCAGATCTCTTTTGACCAATAGCATCAATTTCATCAATAAATACAATACATGGAGCTTTTTCTTTTGCTTGTTTAAATAAATCACGTACTTTACTAGCACCCATACCAACAAACATTTCAACAAATTCAGAACCACTCATGGAAAAGAATGGAACATTTGATTCACCAGCAACAGCTTTTGCAAGCATTGTTTTACCAGTTCCTGGAGGACCAACAAGTAGGATTCCTTTAGGCATGGAAGCACCAATTTCAGAATATGCTTTAGGGTCATGTAAGTAAGTAACAATTTCTTGTAGAGATTCTTTCGCTTCATCTTCACCAGCAACATCACTAAACTTAATTCCATTAGAAGATTTGATATAAACACGAGCATTTGATTTACCCATGTTAAACATAATTGAATTTGAACCACCTTCCTTACGGAAAATGTTATTCATCATTTTGTTTCCTAAGAAAGAGAAGAACATTAGTGGTAATACAAACCATAGTAATAAACTAATCCATGGGGAAGATTCTTTTTCTATTGTTTGTGTGAATTTTGCGCCAGAAGCATATAGTCTTTCTGTTCTACCAGGGTCATCCATTAGACCAGTTTGATAGATTTGGTTATCTTCACCAACTTTCGTAAATAGAATTTCTTTGTCATTGATTTGTACTTCATCTATTTCTTTATTTTCTGTCATGGTCATAAATGTGCTGTAATCTACTTCTTGAATTTTTGAAGAAGAGATTGTTGGCACTAAGATCAAGTTAATGACAGCTAATATTAATATTACGATTGAATAGTAATAAATTAAGGGCTTTTTAGGGTTCTTTCCAATATTCATAAGCCACCTCCGTGTGATGATTATATTAGCACACTTAATCTTAGAGTGCTAAAAATTATTGTGTGAAATATTGTGAAAGCAATAAAAAAGGACTAAAACTAGTCCGATTTTGTTAGTTAATGTCTGTGATTAACCAACTGTTATCTATTTTTTCTACAGTGAATGTTGTATCGGAAGATGCTTTTTCACCATTTTCTAAGCCATATTGCATGAGTTCTGTTGAGTATTTAGCAATATTGAGAATTAATAAATTGCCCAGAGCTTCATCATCAAGTTCTTCAACCATTTCATCTGTAATCTGATATTGTTCAAGTAATTCATCTTCGATAGTAGAAGTATCTGTTGTATCAAAATCAATATATTCAATCGTTGCGCTTACTGTGTATTTTGTATCACTTTCTTTAGTTGTTTCCCCAATCGTATAACTTGTACAACTTGATTTTAAGGTAGTACTTACTAGGTCTGATAAAGCAGAAGTTAATTCTTCTGATATTTCAGTATCACTTAGATTAAATGTAGAAGTGTAGTTGTATGTAGCTTCAAATACATCTTTCATATCTGTATCAAAATAAGTGATACATTTTACATAATTCCCACTACTCATTGCGTTTAGAAATGATTCTACAGTAGTTGCAGCTTTAGGTTTACTAGAACACGCAAATAAACCTAGTGATAGTGCGCCAACTAGTACACTATTAAATATTTTTTTCATTGTTTTTCCCTCGTTTCTTACGAATTAATTATAACAAAATTCAAGACTTAAGATATTCTTAATGGCACTTTTATTAAGGATAGGGTATGATTCAATAGGTAACTTAAAAAAATGTTAGAAATGCTATAATGTTTCTAACCATTCGGGAGGAGATTTGTCATGGCAGAAAAACGTGACTTTATGAGCGAACTCGCTAATGAAATAAGCGATAAAAAAAGTGGAAAGTTAGATCATATTCAAAGTGTAGATGACTATAAACCAAAGAAAAAAACAGTGGTTGATAGCTCTACGGATGATGATTTTGATATTCCTTCAATGAGTACAAAAAATACACAAAAAGAAGTGGAAGTAGAACCAACTTACGAAGAACCTGAAGAAGTAGAAGAAGAGGAAGAAGTAGGTGAAGGTGGCTTCAATGATGATGAAGCTTATGGTGGATTCAATGGTATGCCAGCAAGCTACGGTGAAGAGAAGGTTGTTAAGGTAGATACACCTAAAAAACAACTATCACCAGTTGCTTTAATTATCTTAGCAGTACTAGTTGTAGGTATTGCCTTTGGTGTTTATTGGTTTAAATTTGCACCACATATTACTATGCCTAACTTTGTTGGAAAGAACATTTCTGAAGTATCCACATGGGCTAAACAAAACAAGATGGATAGTAGTGCAATTGCAACTAGCGAACCTATTTATTCTATGGATTATGATAAGGGTGTTGTTGTGGAACAAAGCGTAGCTGAAGGTAAAAAAGTCAAGAAAGATACACCAATTACATTTACTGTATCAAATGGACCTGATCCTGATGAAAAGATTGAATTCCCAACAGACATTACATCAATGACAAGTAGTGAAATTCAAACATGGATTTCTGAAAATAAACTAACAAAGGCTAAAGTTGTATCACAATACAGCGATACAGTTGAAAGCGGTAATGTTATTTCTTATGAAGTTAAGAATGGAAGCCAAGAAGATTTCACAAGAAGCACTACATTAAATGTTACATGTTCTAAAGGACCTGCTCCTGCTGGACAAGTAACAGTAGAAAACTTTGTAGGTAAGACAATTACAGAAGTTGAATCTTGGGCAAATACAAAGAAAGTTACATTAAACAAAACAGAATCTTTCTCTGATGAAGTAGATAAAGATAAGATTATCTCTATGGATAAAAAATCTGGCGATACAATGAAAGAAGGAGAAACACTAACTGTAGTTGTATCTAAAGGTAAAGGTGTAAAGATTCCTAATTTAGTAGGTTATACAGAAGAACAATACAATGCATGGAAAGCAGATTCTAGTAACTCTGTAACAGTAGTAACAAAGTCTATCTATAACGCTGCTCCTAAAGGATCAATCATTGCACAAAGCTTAGCTGCAGGAAGCGTTGTAGAGTCTGGTGAAGTATTAGAACTAACAGTTTCTGAATACTTACCAATTCTTGAAACAGATTCTAGAGCTTGGCTTGGCAAAGACTACTTATCATTAAAAGCACAAGTAGATGAATGGAACTCAAAAGGTGCTAGCATTCAAGCTGGCCAATATGGAACAGTTAAAGAAAAATGTAGTGATGAATATACTACTCCTGGTGCAATTATTGACTATAGTTGTTCTGGAGGAACAAGTAGTACAGGTAATGGATGCGAAAGACCATTAAATCTTGACGCAAGAATTAGCTACACAATTTCTACTGGTGGTTGTTCAGCAACTCCAGTAACACCTGAAACATTAAAGATGTCTAGTTATACACACGCTTCTGATTTACTTGTTTACGCAGGAGTTAAAGGTATTTCATTAACACAAGTTACTGTAGCTGAAGGCTCAAAAGAGTCTTGGTATACAGAAAGAGACTACTTTGTAACAGATAAAAATGGCAAAGTATTAGATAAAGATGCAGAGTTAACAGCTGGAACTACATATGTTATTTATGTAAAAGAAACAGCTACACCTACACCTACTAGTACAACAGGTACAGGCAATTAAAAATAAAGGAGAATTATGAACGCGTTTAAAAGAGCTTGGCGATACATTACACGTAAACCAACGAAATCAATCTTATTGATTATTACATTCTTTGTGATTGGTAATTTAGTTATCTTAGGCTTAGGAATTTCTCAAGCTGCAGATAATGCAAAAGTATTAACAAGAAAACAAATGAGAGCTGTAGTGAGTTATGAAACTGACTATGATGCTTACTACAAATACATCGATACATTAACAGATCAAGATGAAATTGATGAAGCTTATAAGAATTATCCAAAGATTTCTCGTGAATCTGCTGAAGAACTTGCTAAAGATGAACGAGTTAAAGCTGTTAACTACATGGTAACAAGCACAATGTATTCTAAAGATTTTGATAATGTACCTCTTGGTAATGAAGATCAAAATAGTAGTCTTAATATTGGAACAGATGTAAATGGTAATGAAATAGAATACAAGAATCCTAATATCATGGTATATGGAAATTTATATACCAATATGATTGAAATGGAAGAAGGTACATTCACATTAGTAGAAGGCCGTTTCTGTAACCAAGATGATATTGATAATGGAAATAAAGTTGTATGTATCACAAAAGAATTAGCTGAACAAAATAACTTTAAAATTGGTGATACCATTTCTATTACAAATGTTGGTGCTTATGAATGGAGTACATATATTAATTTTGGTTTAACTGAAGATGATTTATATCTAACTCTAGAAATTGTAGGTATTTACTCTACAACAAATGATGTAAATCCTAATGATCAACGTTTTGGTTGGATGTCACCATATGAATCACCTAAAAATATTGTTTTAACACCTTATACAACATTAAGTAACTATGTATTAGGTTTACAAGAAAAGTATTTTGAAATCTTAAAGGAACAAGATCCTGCTAACTATGGTAGTTTAACAGTTGATACAGAAATGCAACCAAGTTCTGTAGTATTCTTACTTGATGATCCACTAAATGTAGAAGAATTCGTTAGTGATCATGAAGGTAGTATTGCAGCATATACAAAACTAAATGCAAACAATGAGACATTTAAGAAATTAGCTAGACCATTAGATACAATGAGCTTCTTTGCGAATATCGTTGTATGGATTGTTGTAGTCAATGCCGTTGTTATTATTTCATTAGTTACAGCATTAACATTAAAAACACGTGAATATGAAATCGGTGTATTACTATCACTTGGTGTATCGAAGTTTAAAGTCATACTACAGCTATTCTTAGAGTTAATTGCAATTGCCGCATTAGGATTCTTACTTGCGGTAGGAAGTGGATCATTAATTGCTGGTAGAGTTGGTGAAGCTGTGCTTTCTTATCAAACAGCATCTGATGCTCAATATGATACTGATGATGACACAATATATTATTGGAGTGATTCTACCGATTACTTTACAGAAGTTACACAAGATGATTTATTGAGCCAATATCATGTAAGTGTATCAGCACCATTAATTATCGAAATTTATGTCATTGGTGCAGCGGTTGTATTAATTGCAATTATGATTCCATCATTTATGATTATGCGTTTGAATCCTAAACAGATTCTTCTTGAGACAAACTAGGAGGTCATCATGGGTACTATATTAAAACTTGAAAACTTAAATTATGGTTACATTGATGGTGGCTATAAGAGAGAAATCTTAAAGAATTTGTCCTATTCATTTGAAGAAGGAACATTCTATACCATTCTTGGACCTTCTGGTTCTGGTAAAACAACACTATTAAGTATCATGGCAGGACTAGATAAACAAGAATCAGGTAAAGTTTATTTCGCTGGTGAAGACTTAGAAAAACTTGGTTTATATCAATATCGTAGAAATAAAGTTGGTGTCGTATTCCAACAATATAACTTGATTACATATTTAACAGGTTTAGAAAATGTCTTACTTGCAATGACAGAAACAGATAACAAATTACCAAAGAATCATGATGAACTAGCTTATGCCTTACTAAACATGGTTGGTATTGTTAATACAAAGGCTAATCGTCTAGTGACTAAGTTATCTGGTGGTGAACAACAACGTATTGCGATTGCTAGAGCAATTGCCTCTAACGTAGACTTAATCTTTGCGGATGAACCTACAGGTAACCTAGATACAGAAACAGAACAAGAAATCATCAAATTGTTCCAAATGCTTGCAGAAAAGTATGGAAAAACAATTATTGTAGTGACACACTCGAATGAAGTTAGTAAACTAAGTGATAGAAGAATTTTATTGAAGAATGGAGTTCTTAGAGACATTTAGGAGAATATTTTATGACAAGTGAAGTGCAATTACTGAAAATTCTAGAAAAAAATCCTCGTATAGCTAAAGAAGATTTAGCGGATATTCTTGGAGTTAGCAGTGAAAAAGTTGAAGAAGAACAAAAAGAATTAGAAAATGAACAAATTATTTGTGGTTATCACACAGTAATCAATTGGGATAAAACAAACATCGACCATTGCAGTGCAATTATTGAAGTTAGTGCTAAACCTGAAAGAGAAGTTGGTTATGACCGTATTGCGGAAAGAATTGCAAACTTCCCTGAAGTAACAAATCTATATTTAATGAGTGGCCGCAGTGAATTTATGGTATTCATTGAAGGAAAGACAATGCGTGAAGTTTCTGATTTTGTTGCCCAAAAGTTAGCACCTATAGAAGGTGTAACTTCTACAGTAACTTGTTTCTTACTAAAGAATTACAAAATGGATGGCATCATTCTTGAAAAAGAGAAAACAGAAGATGAAAGGATGATTGTTGAACCATGAGTGCTGAAGAATTTATTAATTCTGACGTTAAAAAGTTGGGCAGAAGCTTATTGTGGGAATTCTTTGACTTAGCATCTAGTACAGAAAATGTAATTTCACTTAGTGTAGGTGAACCGGATTTCAAAACACCTTGGCATATTAGTGAAGAAGGTATTTACGCAATTGAAAAAGGTAGAACATACTATCCACCAACTCGTGGTTTAGAACAACTACGTAAGGGAATTGCGAAATACTATAAGAGACGTTTTAACGTAGAAAATTATACAAATGAAAATGTATTAGTCACAAATGGTGCAAGTGAAGCGATAGACTTAATTTGTAGAGTTGTGCTTGAACCAGGAGATGAATGTTTAGTATTAGATCCAGGATATGTTGCTTATGAACCATCGGTACTCGTAACGGGAGCAACTCCTGTATATTTAGAACTAGAAGAAAAGAATGGCTTTAAAGTCACAAAAGAACAACTAGAAGCTAAAATTACAGATAAAACAAGAATGATTATCTTAAACTATCCTAGTAATCCTACAGGTGGGATTATGACTAAGGAAGATTATGAAGAAATCGTTCCTGTATTAAAGCAACACCGTATTTTAACCGTATGTGATGAAATCTATATGGAATTATCCTATGGTGTAGAACCTTGTTCTATGGGTATCTTTGAAGATTTTAGAGATCAACTTGTTATTGTGAATGGCTTTTCTAAAGCATATTCTATGACAGGTTGGAGACTTGGCTTTATGCTTGCGGATAAAGTGATTATCGAAGCATGTAACTCTATTCATCAATATGGAGCAATGGGAGCTTCAACACCTAGTCAATTTGCTGGAATAGAAGCAATCTCTGAGAAAAGTGACCAAGATATTGAAGAACATAAACAATCTTTTGAAGCAAGAAGAAACTTTATTGTGGCTAGATTAAATCGTATGGGTTTATATACACCAATGCCACAAGGAGCTTTCTATGTATTCCCTAATATTACTTCTACAGGATTAAGTTCTTATGATTTCTGTGTAAGATTATTAAAAGAAGAAAAAGTATGTGTAATCCCAGGAACAGCATTTGGACCTAGTGGAGAAGGACATATTCGTATATCTTATGCATATAGTTTAGAAGAATTAAAACTAGCTTTAGAGAAGATAGAACATTTCTTAGAAACATTAAAAGCAGGCAATTAATTTTGCTTGTTTTTATTATGCAAAAAGATAGATTTTATGCAGAAAAATTGCATTTTTTTGTTTACAAAAATAGGGGAAACTGGTATTATCTTTAGGCGAGTAGAAAATATTCTGCTCCTTGCCAGCAATGGCCGTTTAGTCCAGAAGGAGGTGTAAGAAATGAGAACATATGAAGTTATGTATATCATCAAAGCTTCTCTAGAAGAAGAAAAACGTACTGCCCTAATCGAGACACTTTCAGGCATTATTACAAAAGAAGGCGGAAAGATTGTTAAGACTGATGAATGGGGAATGCGTGATTTCGCTTACGAAATCGATGATATGACAAAAGGTTACTATGTAGTAACTACATTTGAATCTGAAAACGAAGGCTTAAAAGAATTCGATCGTTTAATGCGTATCAATCCAAACGTTGTTCGTTTTATGACAGTTCAAAGAGATGACCTATCATCTAAGGAGTCTAAATAATGATAAATCGTGTAGTTCTTGTTGGAAGACTAACAAGAGATGTCGAAGTTCGTAAGACATCAGGCGGATTATCAGTAGCTACATTTACTGTTGCTTGCGACCGTAGAACGAGTGGTTCTGCACAAAATCAACAAACAGCTGATTTCATTAGCTGTGTAGCTTGGAGACAAGCAGCTGATTTTTTAGGACAATATGCTCGTAAGGGTGCATTAGTTGGCGTGGATGGAAGAATCCAAACACGTAACTATGATGGACAAGATGGTAGAAAAGTTTATGTTACAGAAGTAGTTTGTGACAATGTTCGTTTACTAGAAAGCAAAGCTCAATCACAAAGTCGTGATTATAGTAATGCTCAAGCAAATGAATATCCAACAAGCGCTCCAGCAACAAATGCTTATGATACTTCATCAAATGATCCATTTGGTAGCAGTGATTTTGATACAGGCATCAGCATGGATATTTCCAGTGATGACCTGCCATTCTAATTATTAAAATCAAAAGGAGAATAACATGGCATTCAGAAAGCAAAGAACTGGTGGTAAAAAAGTTTGTTATTTCACAAAAAATAACATCAGTTATATTGATTATAAAGATGTTGAGCTATTAAAGAAATTTATCTCTCCAAACGGAAAGATTATTCCTCGTCGTGTTACTGGTACAAAAGCTAAGTACCAACGTGAACTTGCTGTAGCAATTAAACGTGCACGTCAAATGGCTTTACTTCCATATATCGCTGACTAAGGTTAGTAGATTATATAGTAGATTACACTCTTACAATTGTAGGAGTGTTTTTTTGTATAAAGGCACAAAAAAACTAGGTTTTCACCTAGTTAGTATCATCATGGTGCCGATGAGAAGAATCGAACTTCCAACCTACGCGTTACGAGTGCGTTGCTCTACCATTGAGCCACACCGGCATTGCAAAAATTATTATACTTTGTAAAAGGATGATGAGCAAATAGAAATTATTGATTATTCATCAAATCACGAATCGTTTTATTGCGCAAAAAATCTAATATTAATTCATGTAATTCTTGATATAGTCCTAAAGTACAACAATTATCCTCACTATGGCATTCTTTTTCTTCTAAGCATGAACAAGATACAGTTTGAATCTTTTCTTCTGTAACAAGTAAAATCTCCAGTAGTGTATACTCTTCTGGTTTTTTATTTAATTTATAGCCACCACATTTTCCATATGCAACATCTACTAGTTTATTTTTAGCGAGAAGCGTCATAATACTTTCTAGATATTTACGAGATATGTTTAGTCTACTAGCAATGCAAGAAATACAGATATATTTTTCTTCACCACCATGATCTGCCATATCTACTAAAGCACGAATGGCATTTGTTCCTTTTGTTGAAATTAGCATATAACAATCATAATCGTTTTAACTCCTATTGACAAGGTAGGATTTAGATATAAAATAAATACCTATAAGGTTAGTAGGAATTAGATATGTCTGAGAGAGCGATACAAATTTTACTAAGTTCATTTCCTAAATTATTGGCTTTAGGAATTAAAGTGACGATTCCACTTGCGATTGCTTCTTTTGCTCTTGCATTTGTGATATCAGTTATTGTGGCATTTATTCAATATGCACATATTAAAGTATTATCTTTTATTACACGTATTTATATATGGATTACTAGAGGAACACCATTACTTGTTCAACTCTATGTATTCTTCTATGGATTACCAGTAATTGGAATTAAGTTTAATCCAATTGTTTGTGGAATACTTGTTTTAGGATTAAATGAAGGAGCGTATATGTCTGAAACAATGCGTGCTTCATTAGAGGCTGTACCTAGTGGCCAAATGGAAGCTGGGTATTGTGTGGGAATGAACTATATGCAAATTATGATGCATGTAATTTTACCTCAAGCATTACGTACGGCATTTCCTTCATTAATGAATTCTTTTATTGCTTTAATTAAAGATTCATCAATGACTTCAACAATTACAGTGATTGAAATGTTTAGACAAGCACAAATTATTAATGGTAGTGTATTTGAACCATTCTTATTGTATTTAGAAGCAGCGTTTATCTACTTGATATTCTGTTCTATTGCGACAGTTCTACAAAAACAAATTGAAAAGAAATTAAATTTCTATGGAGGCGTAAAATGATTGAAATAAAAGATCTCCATAAATCATTTGAGCATCATGAAGTTTTAAAAGGAATTAACTTTAAAGTAAATGATGGTGATGTTGTTGCGATACTTGGACCTAGTGGCAGTGGTAAGACAACAATACTTAGATGTATGAACTTCTTAGCTAAAGCAGATTCAGGTACATTAACTTTTGATGGCAAAGAATATGATTTATCTAAAATCAATCATAAAGATGTAACAGATATTCGTAAAAAAACAGGGTTTGTATTTCAAAATTACAACTTATTTTTGAACCAAACTGTTCTAGAAAATGTCATGAGTGGTTTAGTGATTGCTAGAAAAATGGATAAAGAAGAAGCGAAAGCTAAATCAATTGAAGCTTTAAGAAAAGTTGGTATGGAAGATAGATTGAATCACTATCCTTCACAACTTTCTGGTGGTCAACAACAACGTGTATCTATCGCTAGAGCTCTAGTGTATGAACCGGAAGTTATCTATTTTGATGAACCGACTAGTGCTCTTGATCCAGAACTTATTGGAGAAGTGCTTATGACCATGAAACAACTAGCGGAAAGTGGTATGACGATGGTTGTTGTTACTCATGAATTATCGTTTGCTAAAAACATATCGAATAAAGTCTTATTTATCGATAAAGGTGAAGTAATAGAAAATACAGATTCTAAATCATTCTTTGAGAATTCTCAAAATGAAAGGGTAAAACAGTTTTTAAAATCTATAAGTGAAAGGGTGTAAAGAAATGAAAAAGATTATTGTTAGTTTATTAAGCTTAAGTATGTTATTCCTTGGTGGTTGCTCATCTAGCTCTAGTGAAAGTGCTAGTACTAATACTGCTAGTAGTACAGAAGAAACAACTGCTACAGATTTATTAGCGACAATCAAAGAAAAAGGTGTTCTAACAGTCGCTACAGAAGGAGATTGGTCTCCATATACATATCATGATCAAGAAACAAATGAACTTGTTGGTTTTGACGTTGAACTTGGTAAGATGATTGCGGATAAGTTAGGTGTAAGTGTTGAATATAAAGAAACAGATTGGGATTCTATCTTAGCAGGTGTACAAACTGGTGTATTTGATTTAGGTATTAATGGTGTTACTTATACAGATGAACGTGCGGAATCATTTAATTTCAGTGAACCATATTTATATGATCAAACAGTATTAATTGTCTTAGAAGATAATGATGATATTCATAGCTTTGAAGATTTAAATGGAAAGATTTCTACAAACTCACCTGGTTCAAGCTATGCAGAAATGGGTGAAGAATATGGTGCGACAGTAACTTATATCAATACATTTGCGGATACAATTCAACTTCTACAAAGAGGGGATGCGGACGCTACGATTAACTCATTATCTGTATTTAATGAATATGTAAATGAAAAAGGTGAATCTGCAGGCATTAAGATTGTGGATGAAACAGAACCAGAAAAAACAGTTATCGCTGCACAAAAATCAGATTCAACTACTTCATTAATTGAAGAAGTAAATAAAATTCTAGATGAACTAAGAAATGATGGTAGTTTATCAGAATTATCAATTAAATATTTTGGTTACGACGCAACAAGTATTGCTGAGTAAAGAAGTGGGAGAGAAGAAATTCTCTCTTATTCATATAGTTTTCACAAAGTTATAGTATGATACTAGTCATTAAGGAGACATTCTATGAAAAAACTACTTTTATGTGTATTAAGTATATTTATGCTAACTGCTTGTAGTTCTACAAGTTCATCAATAGAAACTACACCTTCACCAAGTGCTACTTCTACTGCTAGCACTAATGTAATGGAAGGCTATGAAAAGTTAGAAGAAGATAATGTATTCTATACAAAAGATCAAGATGGTGTCATGAAGTTAATAGAACACGGCACAGGAGTAGTTTACATTGGTTTTAAAGAATGCCCATGGTGTCAAGCCTATGCGCCATACTTAGATGAAGTATCAAAGGAATATGGTTTAAGTGTTCTTTATTATGACATCTTAAATGATCGTAAAGAAAATACAGAATTTTATCAAAATCTTGTAGAAACGATTGGTGAACAAGGTGATGATATTACAGGATATGATAATGATGGTAATGCAAGAATCTATGTACCATTAGTTTTATATGTCGCAAATGGTGAAATCATTGGATATGATGGTGAATCTAATCAATTATCTACAGATGATATCTCTGTTGAAGATTATTGGACAGAGGAAAGAGTCTCTGCTTTAAAAGAAAAACTAGGTTCATATAGTGAAATCGTAAAAAAAGCACAAGATGAAAACAACAGCCAAGGTTGTGATGTGAATTCTTGTGCCGATGAAAACTAGACATATTTACAATTGTGCTTGAATTAAGTATAATATTTAAGCATTAGCGAAAGGAGCACTTTCATGTTAAACGCTTTATTGATGATAGACGCTGCTCTATTAATTATCGTTACTTTATTACAGGGTGGTAAATCAAGCGGTATTTCTGGAGCTTTCACAGGATCCGGCGGATTAAACCTGTTTGCCAATACAAAAGAAAGAGGTTCTGAAAAAGTAATCTCTAACTTAACATTAGTTTTAGGAATTATCTTCTTTGTATTAGTTATAGCAATTCGTATATTTGATTAATTTAAGCCGGTTTTTACCGGCTTATTTTAGTATTAAGGTAAAATTTATGGAAAATTTAGATGAAAAAATTTTAGAATTATTAAAAAAATACCCACGAGGTTTATCTTTTAAGGAACTTGAGAGTGCTTTGAATATCAAATCAGCAAGTGATTTTGCTGTACTTTCTAAGACGATGGACCAATTAGAACAAGACTACGTTGTTGTGCGTGAAAAAAGTAATGCATATCAACTAGCTGAAGAAGCTGGTTTCATTACAGGAAAGATTCGTATCAATTCTAAAGGTGTTGGTTATATTGACTTAGAAGATGGTAGAAGTATTGTTATTGAACATGATAATTTAGGGGAAGCACTAGATAAAGATATTGTTGTTGTGGGGGTGAATAAAAGAAATTATCGTTATGAGATTAAAGCAATACGTACTCATGCGATTACTCACGCTACAGGTACATTTACACAATTTAAAAGTGGCGCTTTAAAGTGCGTTTTAGATGATGAAAAATTAAAAAATCATCCATGTAAAATCATTCTTCCTAAAGACTTAAAAGTATTGCCTGGTTTAAGAGTAATGCTAGATATAAAAGAATATGGCAAATTACTAAAGCTAGAATATCGTGAAACAATAGGCTTTAAAGATGATCCGGGAGTAGATGTTTTAACAGTACTTATGGATTATGATATTGTCTCTAATTTTCCTGAAGAAGTTCTAGAAGAAGCTAACGCAATTCAAGAAGTTAGTGAAGAAGAAAAGGTGGGGCGTAGAGACTTAACAAAAGAAACCATTATTACAATTGATGGCGATTCTTCAAAAGACTTTGATGATGCGGTGGGTGTAACAAAAACAGACTATGGTTGGCTATTAAAAGTAAGTATTGCGGATGTTTCTCATTATGTAAAAGAAGATTCACCATTAGACGTAGAAGCTTTAAGAAGAGGAACTTCAACGTATGTTACAGATAGAGTAGTACCAATGTTACCACAAGTATTAAGTAATGGTATTTGTAGCTTAAATCCTAATGTTGTACGTTTAACATTAACTTGTGAAATGGAAGTAAGAAAAGATGGATATATACAAGATTATCGTATTTATCCTAGCTTTATTGAATCTCATGCACGTATGACATATCGAAATGTGAATAAGATGCTAGATGGTAATCAAGAGGTTATCAATAAGTATGAATTCTTAAATGAAATGATTCATGATTTAAGAGATTGTGCAGATAGTATCAGAAGACAAAGACATGAAAAAGGTGCGATTGACTTTGAAACACAAGAAGCGGAAATCATCGTTGATGATAAAGGATATCCGATAGATATTCGCGTAAGAGAAAGAGGACATGCGGAAAGAATCATTGAAGATTGTATGATTGCGGCCAATGTTTCTGTAGCTGATTATATGAATAAAAATCATATTCCTTCTCTTTACAGAATTCATACAGAACCTGAAATCAAGAAATTACGTAGTTTTGAAGAAACTTCATTATATTTAGGTTGTAAGTTTAATTTGAAGAAAGCAAATGTTACTCCAAAAGAAATTCAAAGCTATTTAGAAAAATATATTGATGATGAAAATTATCCAATCATTTCTTCTATTCTTTTAAGATGCATGCAAAAAGCGAGATATGATGCAAAATGTTTAGGACACTTTGGCTTAGCTGAAGAAGAATACTTACATTTTACTTCACCAATTAGAAGATATCCTGATTTAGTTGTACATCGTATGCTTTGGAAATATGCTTTTAATCACGAAGATAGCACTCAAGTAGATGAAAAGAAGATGAATGACTATGCTGAACAGACATCTCTTCGTGAAAGAGAAAGTATCGATGCTGAACGTGAAGTTGAAGATATGAAAAAAGCTGAATATATGATGGAAAGAATTGGTCAAAAGTATGAAGCGACAATTTCTTCTGTCACAAGCTTTGGTTTCTTTGCACAACTTCCAAATACAGTAGAAGGACTTGTGCCAATTTCTACATTAAATGATGATTATTATGTATATGATGAAAAAACAAATTCATTATACGGTACAGGTAGACATAAGAAATATGGCATTGGGGATAAAGTGAAAATCATTGTCTTAAGTGCTAGTAAAGAAACGAAAAAGATTGATTTCGGTTTATTAGAGACAAGAAAACCAAAACCTTCTAGAGATTCATACTCTAGATATTCTAATAATCGTGATCATTCTAGAAGAAATAAAGGAAAGCAACATGGCAAAAGAAGAAGGTAAAGAAAAAGTTGTCGCCTTAAATCGTAAGGCATCTCATGAATATTTCTTAGAAGAAAGATTTGAGTGCGGTATTGTTTTGACAGGTACTGAAATCAAATCAGTTCGTGCAGGAAAAGTACAATTTAAAGATGCATTTATTTCTATCTATAAAGGTGAAGCTTGGATTAAAGGTATGCATATTTCACCATATGAATTTGGTAATATCTTCAATGTGGATGAAACAAGAGATAGAAAACTTTTAATGCATAAATATGAGATACGTAAGTTATATGATAAAGTACGTTTAAAAGGTTATACTCTTGTGCCTACAAGAATGTATTTGAAAAACGGTAGAGCAAAAATGGAAATAGCTTTAGCGAAAGGTAAAAATCTATACGATAAGCGTGAAACGGATAAATTACGTGATGCTAAACGAGCTATGGAAAAGGCGATGAAATTTAGAGGATAATAACGAAAGAAAACCAGTGAGGAGTTCACTGGTTTTCTTGTGTGTCATTTTGCTGCACATGCCCGCAGCTATTTGCGATAGGAGTTTACAGGTCATGGAGAACATTCTTTGACAGAATTTTTTTGAAGGAGTGAACCTGTATTCGCAAATAGTTAGTCATCACTAACTTCACTAATAATATAC
>CAVCUC010000001.1:0-63424 GCA_963605225.1 bacterium | reverse complement strand
TAATATACCAATACTTAAAATCTCTGTCAACAAATTTAATGCAATTTATCTTAAAAATTTCGAATTATTTTTAATGATGATTTTATTTTTAGGATACTTAAAAATAAAACGGGGCAGATTTAGAAGGCATCACCATGTTTCATTGCATTTATTGGCATACATGCACATAATTCGCTGTAAAAAGTGGCAATCCTCACCACTTTTTCGCTGTAATTTTTGGCATCAACTGTTATACTAGTATTAATCTATGAATAAATTGTGGAGGTGAAGTATGTATCGAAGTGCAATTGAAAAATTATATAAATGGAAAACTAGCAAGTATCGTAAACCTCTAATTATTGAAGGAGCACGACAAGTTGGTAAAACTTGGTTAATGAAAGAGTTTGGTGAACAAGCTTATGAAAATACGATATATATAAACTTTGATTCAAATTCAAAGATGGCTGATTTATTTGCAACTGATTTAGATACAGAACGTTTAATTTTAGGAATTGAGCTATATTCTGGCAAAAAAATAAATCCTGATAATACTTTACTTATTTTTGATGAAGTTCAAGAAGTGCCTAGAGCTCTTACTTCACTTAAATATTTTTATGAAAATGCTCCACAGTATCATATTGTATGTGCTGGTTCTTTATTAGGAATTGCGTTACATCAAGGCACATCATTTCCTGTAGGTAAAGTTGATTTCTTAAAGCTTTATCCTCTTTCTTTTAGCGAATTTTTAATGGCTACTGGTAATGAACGCTTTGCGGAACTTTTGAAAAGTCAAGATTATGAAATGATTACTAAGTTCAAACAAACATATATAGAAGCACTGAAACTTTACTATTTTGTTGGTGGTATGCCAGAAGCAGTTTTAAATTTTGCGGAAAACAAAGATTTCAATGTAGTTCGTGAGATTCAAAAAAGAATTCTTACTGCATATGAACAGGATTTTTCAAAACATGCACCTAATGAAATTGTCCCAAAACTTCGTATGGTGTGGAATAGTATTCCATCGCAACTTGCTAAAGAAAATAAAAAATTTGTTTATGGTCTTGTGCGTGAAGGTGGTAGAGCTAGAGATTATGAAACAGCAATTATGTGGCTTTCAGATTGTGGTCTTGTACACAAAGTAAGTCGTGTAAATGCGGCAGGTATTCCACTAAAAGCTTATGAAGATCTAAAAGCATTCAAACTATTTATTGTAGATGTTGGCTTACTTAGCTGTATGGTAGGACTTCGACAAAGCACATTAATTGAAGGTAATGACCTTTTTATCGAATTCAAAGGAGCTTTAACGGAACAATATGTTTGCCAACAGTTAAAAACAATAGAGGATTTAGGGGTTTATTATTACACAAATGACAGAGGAACTTGTGAAATAGATTTTGTTGTGGATACAGGTGAAAAGATTGTTCCAGTTGAAGTGAAAGCTGAAACAAATCTTAAAGCGAAAAGTCTTAAAACATATCGTGAAAAATATAACCCTGAATTATCGATTCGCACTTCTATGAGTGACTACAAAAAAGAAGATTGGCTTTTAAATTTACCGCTTTACGCTATTGAAAATATCATTTTTGAATAATGATGATAAACAAGTTAATCCTTCAGCTGCTATAGGAAAGAGTAATACATAAAATAATACACTATATTGTGCTTTCGCTTCCCAAGCCAAAAAGAATAAGAAACAACCTACAAATATCATAGGGATAAATATCTTTTCTTTTGTCATGCGCTTACGATTAAAGAAGATAAAGCATACACAACCTAGATAAATGGCATTCATCAAAATATTTTCATAGGCAATGATGACTCGATTAATTTTTCCTGTCATAAAGGAACGCGTAAAATGAGAATAACGATCTTTCCTAGGATTATATTTGATGAATAAAAAAGATTGTTTTGAGTGACTTCCTTTACCAAATTGTTGAGTTTTATTTGCGACAATTGTCCAAAATCCTTGATAATCAGGATTAATATACATTGAACATACCTTATCATGATAAAAAGATAATAGTTTATTGTCTTGAACTAATTCTTTTAAATTATTCATAGTACGTTTTTGACCATCTTTTTTCATTGCTTGAATGTCATTCCCATACATTTTATATAGCTTTGGCTCATACCAACCATTGTGCCAACCAGCTCCTCTAGGCCCATATGATGTACCCATAACTAAGGCTATTTCTTTATAAGCAGTGCTGGATAAAGAAATAGAAGGATCAAGCATCGAGACAGCATTGTTTATTTGTGTAGGTGTAATGAGTAGAACTAGTGTAGAAATGATAATGAGTAGCGTCTTTTTTATGTTGAATGAATGTAATAGTTCTAATACATACATGATGATTACCGCAATGACGACAATATATGCTGTTCCTTTAAATAATGTGGCTAAGCATAAAAATATAAAAGAGATGACAATATTTTTGTATTCATGATTTTGATAGTGGCATAAAAAGAAATATATCCCAGCAGTCATACAAAATAAAGAAGGAATATTAGAGTATAAAAACATTACATACATTTGTAAGGGGATAAATGTAACAATTAATAATAGTGTTGTGATTGTTACTACTTTGTTATGACTAATCAAGAACGATATTTTGATGATGAAGAAATATGTCCATAACAAAAAGAAGATATTCATAAATTGTAAGATAATATAGTTTTCACCAAATAGTTTAATGAAAAATGCATAATAAAGTACTAATGGAACTTGAAATGGATATTGTGAAATATAATGACCATAAGTAAACATTGAATAGTCATGATGAATGAGTCCTACAGCAGCTTGAATGGTTCTAGCACTATCCCATGTTGGTTTTAAATTTACATGTGCAATTAAATAAACTAATAGGATTGTGATCAATGACATGAACAGGATCATTAAATGTCTTATACGAAACTTGCATAAAATAATTGCGATTTTATGAATGAAATAGATTAATAAGACAAGTAATAAAAGGTTTAAACACAAATTATCTTTAACAAAATAATTGTATTCATTCATATCATAGTTAATTGTACCTGTCTCAGTAAATGCAAAATAAAGGAGTATTCCAAATATCATAAAAGATAGAATACTCGTTACTTTATATACAAATTTAGTTAGATGTGTACTCATATGTACACATTATAGAATTCATAAAGAAATGAATTATTACGTTTTGGTTAATAATTGATTAAACCTTTCTTTACGGCATAAGCAAGTTTTTTATACTTACCTCTATCCCAAAATGATACAGGTTTAATGACATTAGAATCATCTTTTCCTTTAGAAGAAATAACTTTACCATCCTTGATTCTTTCTTCCATATGTTCACTGATTAATTCTGTCTTACCATCTGTTGTTTCATTTAACCATACTGTATCAATTTTATGGAATGCAGAACTTGTATATTCCATAGAGAAAATATGTGGCTTTTCATATTTTAAAACTTTAACTGTAGCGTAACGCTTTGGTTTAGCACCTTGTACTTCGATTTGATATGTTAGACCATGTTTTAATTCTTCATCTGTTGGAAGTTTATTTTTTACTGTTCTATAGCCTTCTAATGTTGGAGAGATTAGAGCTGGAAATAGTTTATCAATTGGAGCATTTAATACAATTCTTCTTTTCATATATAACCTCGTTTAACTTAATTGTAATGATAAGAAACTAAAATGAAAGAAAAATAAAGAAAAAATTAGTGTTTTAAAAATAAGGGTAGTGTTTAATAATATAAATAGGTTGGTTTTAATATGAAAACAAATAAACAGAAAATACTAGAATTTATTAAAGAAAAGACGAACGAAAAAGAAGATATTTCTTTTACTGCTCAAGAATTATCAGAGATATTTGATATCTCCAGAGCAAACATTTCAACAGCTTTAAATCAATTGTGTTTAGAAAATGAATTAGAGAAAGAAAATGGAAGACCAGTAAAATATCATCTTTTACAAAAGAAAACACATGAAGAAGATTGCTTCAAGAATTTTATTGGGGCTAATGGTTCAATGAAGAATCAAATTAAATTAGCTAAAGCATGTATCTTATATCCTGAAAAAGAAGTGCGTGCACTAATATCAGGAGAGCCAGGAACGGAAAACGTACTTTTCGCAAAAAAGATGTATGAATTTGCGATATCACAAAATTTATTGAGTGAAGATACACCATTTGTTGAAGTGAATCTTGCAAATTATAAAACAAAAGAAAGTGCCTATAATTGTTTCAAAGATATACAAAGTAAATATCATGATGTGATGAAAAAATATGGTGGATTTATTTTGATTACCCACTATGAAAAGATAAATGATGAAAGTCGTAAAGGATTAGAACAAGCTAGAACTTTAGAAGAAAATACTAAAGTTATCACGATACTTTCTCAAGAATTAACATCACTAGATAAAGATGCACGGAATGATTTTGCTTTTAGGATTGATTTACCATCACTTACAGAAAGAGGATTTGAAGAAAGACTTGAATTAATTGAAGCCTTCTTTAAAAAAGAAAGTGAAAAAGTAAAGAAAGAAATTGTCATTAATTCAGAACTGCTAAGATGTTTTTTACTATATAAATGCGAAGGAAATGTTAAACAATTAAAAGAAGATATTCGTATAGGATGTGCAAATGCATTTGTTAGAAATGCCGGCAAAGATACAGACACATTAAATGTTTATTTGAGTGATTGTAATCCTTATGTGAGAAGAGGATTTTTACAATATAAAGATAATCGCGAAGTAATTGAAAAACTAATACCAGAAAACTATACCTATACATTTAGTGGAGAAAATAGTAGTAAGAAACAAGAATCAACGCGTCAAAAGAAAGAATCTATCTATGATTTGATTGATGAAAAAATCAAAGAATTAAAAAGTAGAAGTATCCCAGAAGAAGATATTATGACAATTGTATCTGCTGATATTGAAACAGATATTTCTAATCACATGTCACTAAGTGATACACAATATGACCGTAAAGCACTAGAAAAGATTATTGATCCCGTAATCATTGAGTTGGTAGATAATAGTTTAAAAGAAGCGAGTTCTTTATTTAGTCGTGTTTACCCTTCAACGATATTTCAGGCAATGTGTTTTCAAATTCAAGAATTAGTCCAACAAAAAAATGTAAAAAAAAGAATCTCAAATGAGAAGATTACAGAAGTTGTGGAAAAATATCCTGAAGAGTATGCTTTTGCGGCTAGAGTAACATCTAAAATTAATAAAGAATTTCATATTCCTATCAATATTGATGATACGGTACTACTAACAATTTATTTTAGTAATCGAAGACTTCACGAAAGTAATCATGATAAACCAACAGTATTACTTGTGATGCATGGTAAAGTCGCTTCGGCGATAGAAAAAACAATAGAAGGATTATATAAAACAGATAATTTATATAGTTATGATTTACTACTAGAACAAAGTATAGATGAAGCGTATGAAAACATTAAATCTTTGTGTTTAAAAATTGGAAATTCTAAAGGAATACTAGTCCTTTATGATATGGGTTCATTAAAGAAGATTATGGAAATGATTGCTAGTGAAACAGGGTTAACGATGCGACTAGTAGAACTACCAATGACCTTATTTGCACTAGATGCGATTATTAAACTAGATGGTGAAGAGAAACTAGATGATGTCTATAAAGCAATCTTAAATAATGGTTTTGGTTCATTTGCTAAATTAAAAGAAGAATATGAAAGATATGATCATTTAAATAAGAAAGTTATTGTGACACTATGTGCTTCAGGGTCAGGTTCCGCAATACAAATGAAACAATATATCGAAAAGAATATGAATTTAGATGGCATACAAGTGATTGCCTTAGCAGCAAGTGATCGTAAAGTGATGCTAGATAATATCAATAACTATCGTAAGAGTAGTGAAATATTATGTGTTGTTGGTACATATGATCCAGGGCTATATAATATTCCATTTGTTTCTGTAGCGAAGTTATTTAATACACCAATAGAAAAACTAGATTTGTTATTAACTGTAGATCCTATCCAAGAAGAACAGCTAGTAGAATATCAAGAATTATACGATTATCTCAGTAAACAACTTGAATATATCAATATTAATAAGCTGAAAACAACGATTCATAAAACCATTAAGAGGATGATGAAGAAAACAAGAGTTTTAGCGCCAGATGAAGAAATGGGATTATTCTTGCATTTAGCTTGTATGATTAATCGTATTAAAAGTGGTACAGAAATGCCAATCAATATTCATCGTGATGTATTGTTATCAAAAAATAAGAGAATGTATAACGATATCAAAGATATCCTAGTTGATTTAGAGGAAGATGCAGAAGTAATCATTAGTGATGATGAAATCGCAACGATTATTGAAATATTAAAATAATTTTATCGTTTGAAAATAATTAATAAATTTAAACAGTTCTATTTGTATGGGACTGTTTTTTCTTTGCTAAAAAGCGGAAAGGTCGAGATATTTCACATATATCCACAAAAAGAAAGCACTTTCAGTTTAAAAAATGAATTAGTGTTTAAAAATACTGTTTGAAACTAAAAAATAGCGTTTTGAAACATTCATCCTTTTTGGATTTAATAGAATCAACAAAGAAGGAGATACAAAAATGATTGATATAGAGTCAATTTCTATGCAGCTAATTGCAGCTGCTGGAGATGCTAAGGGATGTGCTTTTGAAGCATTAACTGAAGCAAATGATGGAAACTTTGAGAGAGCAGATGAACTTCTAAAAGAAGCTACAGCAGCTACTCTTCCCGTTCATAAAGAACAAATGCAATTAATTACAGCAACAGCTAATGGTGAGGATGTACCAATTAATGTACTACTTATCCATGCACAGGATCATTTAATGAATTCTGAGCTTGCACAAGATTTAATCAAAGAACTCATTACTCTTTATAAAAGAGTAGATAGCCTTGAAAAAGAGGTTCAACAATTAAAGGAGGGTAAATAATTATGAAAATTTTAATTTGTTGTGCTGGTGGCTTCTCATCTAGCATTGTTGAGAAGAAGATGAGAGATTATGGAACAAAGATTGGTGAAGAAATCGAAGTTCATGCAGTAGGTACGAGTGAAGTAGATGAAATCATTAAGAATGGTTATCAAGTTCTACTTTATGCACCACAAGTTCGTAACCGTGCCCGCGAACTACAAGCGTCTGCTGATAAAGCAGGAATTCCATGTGCATTAATGGCACCACAAGATTATGCACTAGCTAATGCTGAAAATATTTATAAACAAGTAAAGAAATTACTTGGATAAAGAAAGGGGATAATATTACATGGCAGAAAAACAAAACTTTGTTGAGAAAATCGCCGAATCTAATTTCATGCATAAATTAGAAGATGTCTCAATGAAACTATCAGGTTCAAAATTATTTAGTTCTATCGCAGGTGGTATGGGAGGCACAATGGGTCTATTAATGACTGGTGCCGTATTCCAAATCATTTGTGTACTTGGTTCATCATTCTTAGGTTGGGATACAGCAGGAGAATTATATAACTTCTTCTATACTCCATACCGTTGGACAATGGGTATCCTAGCATTCTTTATGACATATTGCGTTGCGGCTAGTTACTCTAAACAATTAGGCGTAAACCAAATGATGTCTGGTTTTACAGCAATGGCATGTTACTTCATTGTATGTTGCCCATTAACAGAAATGGATGGAGCTTACTACATCAATATCGCTAACTTAGGATCAACAAACTTATTCGTTGCGTTAATTATTGGTTTAGTTTGTGCACGTATCATGAAATTTGCACAGGATAAAGATTTACGTATTAAACTTCCTGATTCTGTTCCAGAAGGAATTGGTAACTCATTTAAAGCAGCTATTCCTATGGGAATGTGTGTATTATTCTGGTACATCTTATCTTATGTAATTGCTAAATTTACAAGTACAACATTATCAAACTTAATTATTGGTATCTTAGCTATCCCAATGAGTGTATTAGTATCTACACCTGGTATGTTTGTCATCATGTTACTAGCACAAATCTTCTGGTTCTTCGGTATCCATGGTACAACAGTAATCTTCGCTGTAATTATGGTTCCTTGGTATCAAGCATATATGACAAATGCTGCATTAGCTGCTGCTGGTCAACCATTAGTTTATAGTCCAATGTTCTTATATGCCGCAATGAGTATCTGGGGTGGTGCAGGTAATACACTTCCACTAGTAATCATGGGCTTAAAGTCTAAATCAAAGACAATTCAAGCTGTATCTAAAGCTGCTTTGATTCCTAATATTTGTAATATTAACGAACCAGTAATCTTCGGTATGCCAATTATGTATAACGCTACACTAATGATTCCATTTATCTTACAACCATTAGTATGTGGTCTTCTATACTTAATCGCTTATAAGTTACAACTTATCGGTTATCCACAAGTATTAATTATGACAACATTACCAGTAGTATTAAGTACATTCTTATCTACATTAGATTTTAGAAATGTAATCTTCTGCTTATTACTATTCCCTGTATGTTACTTATTATGGCTACCATTCTTCAAAGTTTACGAAAAACAAATGTGTGAACAAGAAGCTGCTAATGAAGCTGAAGCTTAAGTAAATATCATTTAAAGCTAATCCCCTTTTCATTAGTGGAAAGGGGATTTTAAAAAAGGAGGATCAATTGATGAGTTTTCCAAAAGATTTTTATTGGGGTGGTGCTACTGCTGCAAATCAATATGAAGGTGGTTGGAATGAAGGTGGTAGAGGTTTAGCTTTGACGGATGTTACTACCGGTGGAACAAACACAAAACAAAGACTAGTGACGATGATAGATAAAGATGGTAATCCATTAGCTTTACCTTCATTTGGCTTTAGCGCAAGTAAACCGGAAGGAGCTAAGTTTGCTGTATTAGATGGTTATTATTATCCAAATCATATGGGTACAGACTTTTATCATCATTACAAAGAAGATATCGCATTGTTTGCTGAGCTAGGTCTAAAGATGTTTAGAATGTCTATTGCTTGGCCTCGCATTTATCCTAAAGGGATTGAAGAAACACCAAATGCAGAAGGTTTAAAATTCTATCATGATGTTTTTAATGAGTTACATCAATATAACATTGAACCATTAGTAACAATTTCTCACTATGATGATCCACTATATATAGAAGAGGAACTTGGTGGATGGTCAAACCGCGAAACAATTAACTTATATGAAAAATATTGTCATACGATATTTGAAGAATATAAGGAAGATGTAAAGTATTGGCTTACATTTAATGAGATTAATACAACGATCTTAGCACCAATTATGCTACCAAAGTTTCCAAAAGAAGCTGTTCCACCACTATATGACAAACTACATAATAAGTTTGTCGCAAGTGCAAGAGTGGTGAAATACGCTCACGAGAATTATCCTGAATTCAAACTAGGTTGTATGATTGCAGGAATGGTATCGTATCCATTAACTTGTGATCCTGAAGATGTTTTAGCAAACCAAGAAAAGATGCAAACAAGCTTCTACTATTCAGGAGATGTCATGGTTAGAGGAAAGTATCCAAATTGGGCAAAGAGAGAATGGAAGAAATACAACGTAGACTATGCAAAATATGAAGAAGATGCAGAAATACTAAAAGAAGGTCATGTGGATTTCTTTACATATAGCTACTATTCAACAAGTTGCGAAACAACACATAGTGACGCTTCAAAAAGTGGTGGTAATTTCTCACTTGGATACAAAAATGAATATTTGAAATATTCTGAGTGGGGATGGGCAATGGATCCTACAGGTTTAAGAATTAGCTTAAATGATATCTATGACCGTTACAATGTACCAATCATGGTTGTAGAAAATGGACTAGGCGCAATCGACACTCTAGAAGAAGACAAAAGTATTCATGATCCATATCGTATTGAATACATGAAGGGTCATATTGAGGCAATGGACAAAGCCATTAATGAAGATGGTGTAGATTTAATCGGATATACACCATGGGGAATTATTGATTTAGTGAGTGCTTCAACTGGAGAAATGAGAAAAAGATATGGCGTTATCTATGTAGATATGGATGACGAAGGAAAAGGAACATTAAATCGTTACAAAAAAGATAGCTTTCATTGGTATCATAGATGTATTGATACTAATGGAAGGGATTTATGATTAAGTTATTTGCAACAGATTTAGATGGAACATTATTAGGAATTACACATAGAGTTGATGAAACTGTATTAAATACGATTAAAGAAGTTAGAAAGAATCAACGTTATTTTACAATTGCGACAGGTAGATCGTATGTCGAAGGATTAGATTCTGTAAAAGATGAAATTTATCAAATAAGACAAAATGGTGCAGTGATATTTGATCCTAGAGGAGAGATGATTTACCAAAGTTTAATCGATAAGAATGTATTAAAGGATATTTTAGAAGAACTATCAGAATATCACTTAGATTATGTTGGTGCAGACAAAATATATGTTTTAGAAAGTAAAGAAGAAGTTTGTGCAAGAATGAGAAGACAAATGAAATCATTTGGTCGTTCGGATGATTTAGTTGAACAAATCGTTCAAGAAAACTTAGAACACTTAGTACTAGGTTGTACAAAAGAATATATTTTAAACCAAGACATAGATAAGGTGAATTGCCATATACAAGAAGAAGTTGACTATACCAAGATGGATGAATTTTTACTTAAAAATCAAAAGTATATTGTCGATGCGGCTTCTTCAGATGATATGTATGAGATAACAGAAGCTAATACCAATAAAGGTGAAGCAGTAAAGAAACTAGCGAAGTTATTAAATATAGATGAAGATGAAGTAGCAGTATATGGAGATGGTGGTAATGATTTACAAATGCTAGAAATATTTAAACATTCTTATTCGCCAAGTAGTGCTTGCGACAAGGCTAAGCAAAAGGCAAAAAATATCATAGGATCATATGCAGACTATAGTGTATGCAAACATATCCTAGAAACAATAAAGAATAAGGAGTAAGTATGATTACATTAGGTATATCTTTATACCCAGAACAAGAAACATTAGAAGAAATTGAAAGCTACATCAAACTAGCTTCAAAATATGGCTTTACTAAAATCTTTACATCCATCTTTTCGGTTCCTGGAACTCGTGAAGAAGTAATAGATTATTTTAAAAACTTTACTAAAATTGCTCATCAATATGGCATGAAAGTATGTGGTGATGCAAATACAGATTGCTTAAAGAAATTAGGTGCGGATGAATCTCACTTAGAAGTGATTAATGAAATGGGCATTGATATCTTACGTATGGACATGTGCTATATGGATGAACGTGATGTGACTTTAATCAATAACCATTATGGTGTTGGAGTAGAAATGAGTGCGGGATTTATTTCGGCAATCGATGCGGCATTAGATAAAGGTGCTAATCCTGAAAATTTATCTGTTTGTCATAATTTCTATCCACAAACATATACTGGTGCTGATTTAGAATCAACAATGCGTATTAATGAACATTGGAAAGAAAAGAAAGTAAAAGTAGCGATATTCATTACTTCTCACTTAAAAGAAGCTCATGGTCCTTGGCCAGTTCATGATGGTTTAGTTACTGTTGAAGAACATCGTTTTATGAGTGTTAGTGATCAAGTAAGACATATTTTAGCCATGGATAATGTAGATGAAATCTTATTTGGTAATGCTTTTGCGACAGAAGAAGAATTCAAAGAAGTGGCTGATGTGATGAAAGAAGTATTTATCCATGTAGAACCATTTAAAGAATATGGTGAAATGCTAGAAAGAATTCTTCCTCATGGTGATTTAAAACGTTTACCTCTAGGAATTGAATTTGAAGAAGGTGTAACAGATATAGAAAAAGAAATCCTTTATTATAATGCGCATCAAGTAGGTGAGTATATTAACTATATGATTCGTGATAGATGGACTCGTATTTTCTATAAGAAAGCAGATATTCCTCTAAGATCTTGTGATAAAGAATACTTTGAAAAAGGTGATGTATTAATTGTAAATAACAATTTAGATTACTATAAAGCTGAAATACAAATCTGTATGAAACCAATGAAGAATGATGGTCAAAGAAATCTTATTGGTCATATTTCTAAAGATGCATTATGTATCTTAGATTTGATGAAAAAGGGAGACATCTTCTGTTTCTCTAAAGGTGAATAATTATGGCGTTTGGTATTAGTGTATATCCTGATATTGAATCCATGGATGAAATACGTTCTTACTTTGCATTAGCTTCTAAATATGGTGCGACAAAAGTGTTTAGTTCCATGTTTTCAGTAGAAGGAACAAAAGAAGAAGTATTAGCTTATTTTAAAGAGTTAATCGATGAAGCACATAAAGTAAATTTAAGAGTATCACTAGATGTTAATCCAGAATGCTTTAAAAGAATGGGTGCTACATTTGACGATTTATCTGTATTTAAAAGTATCAATGCGGATATATTAAGAATGGATTTAAGCTTTGGCTTAGAGAATGATATTAAGTTACTAAATAATGATTGTGGTATCGAAATAGAACTCAATGCAGGATTTATCAATCCAAAAGTTTATATTGATGCTGGTGTAGAACCAAGCAAATTACATTTATGTCATAACTTTTATCCACAAAAATATACGGCAATGAGAATGGATAAATTTAGAAGTACAAATAAGATGATTAAGAGTGCTTCTAGAAGTGTTACAGTTGGTGCTTTCATCTCTTCTAACAATCAAAATACTCATGGTGTTTGGGGCGCAATCAATGGTTTACCTACTGTAGAAATGACACGTAGTTTACCAATTGACTTACAAGCTAGAATCTTACTTGCGACAAAAGATGTAGATGATGTATTAATTGGAAATGCTTTTGCTAGTGTTGAAGAATTTAAAGCTTTACAAGAAGTATTCGCAGTTAAAGACATGCAAGAAGAAGCGAAAACGAATGCTTTCTTGAAACTATTCTTAGATTATGGAATCTTAGATGCAAATAAAGCGGTTGTGACTAAATTTCGTGTTGAAGAAGAACAAGATAATAGTGTAGATGAACATGATTTGTTATTTAAGTTCTATCCTCATCTAATGGGGGATAGTAGCGAGTGGTTAACACATTCACGTTTATCTAGATTTAAGTATTCTAAGCCTGAATATTCGATTAAACCTAAACCGATTACCTCAAAAACATTCTCTAGAGGGGATGTAGTAGTTGTAAATGACAATTACAAACACTATTGTGGTGAGATGCAAATTGTATTAGATACAATAGAAAATGATGGTACAAGAAATCTTGTAGGTAAAATTACAGGAGATGAATTAAAACTATTAGATATGATTGATGGTCAATTCATAGCTGAGTTTTTAAAAAAATAAATTAAGAAAGAGCATATATTTGCATTAGGACATAGTGAATATATGCTTTTTGTTTGGGTGAAATAACTTGAGAAAATTTTAACAAAAGTGTTGACTAGGAAGTTACTTCGTACTTTATCCTTCTAAATGGAGGATGAAGAAAATGAAAAAATTATTTAATTCTATTTTGTCTATAGCTTTGCTTTGCTCATTAGCAAGCTGTAGTACAAAAACAAGTACTGATTCTACAGGAATCTATACTCCAGGTACTTATACAGCAAGTGCTAAAGGATTTGGAGGAGACGTTACTGTAACAGTAACAGTAGATTCTAGTTCAATCACAGATGTTTCAATTGTTGGGGATGATGAAACTCCTACAGTAGGTGGAGCTGCTTTAGAAGAGTTAACGACTCAAGTAAAAGAAGCAGGAACAAGTGAAATTGATGGTGTAACAGGTGCTACATTAACATCTAATGCAGTTAAAGAAGCTGTAGCGAGTGCTCTTAGTGAAGCTAGAGGAGAAACTACAGAAGTAGGAGCCCTAGAGCTAACAGATGGTACTTTTACAGCAACAACTACTTCTTATGCTGAAGCAAATGGTTTAGCAACAACTGGTTCAATGACAATGAATGTCACAATCAAAGACAATAAGATTGAATCAATTGAAGTACCTGAAAGTACAGATACAGATGTTATTGGACAAATGGCATTCCCTATTCTAAGTGAAGAAGTTGTATCATCACAAAGTTTAGCAGTAGATTCTGTAAGTGGTGCTACAGTATCATCTAATGCATTTATGACAGCTTTAAAAGATTGCATTATACAATCTGGTGGTGATAACGCTGTTAAAGCATTAGAGGCTGTTGAAGTAGAAAAACGTGAAGCAATCACTTCTAATTATGATACAGATATTTTAGTTATTGGTGCTGGTATGGCTGGTTTAACAGCAGCGATTGAAGCAGCTAATGATGGAGCTAATGTCATTCTATTAGAAAAGAATAAAGTATATAGTTCTTCTACAACTCGTTCAGTAGGTTATGTCATTGGTGCTGGAACAGATGTACAAGAAGCAAGTGGTATCGAAGATAATGGTGAAAAGTTTGCGGAAGATATCTATGCTTTATATCAAGATGAAGAAACATTAGATGCTGATATGCTTAAAAACATGGCATTACATTCTGGTGAACAAATTAGTTGGTTAGAAGATGAAGGAGTAACTTTTGATACAGTGATTCGTAAATCTGAAAAAGGTGAACGTGCTACACCTAGAATTCATACAACTAAAGGTGGAGGATATGTGACTAGTGCATTAGTGAATGCGGCTGTTGAGGCTGGTGTAACAATGATGTTAGGTACTCCTGCTACAAGTTTAATTCAAGCTGAAGATGGTTCAATTACAGGTGCTAAAGCAACAAATTCTTATGGTGATGACATTACAATTAATGCGTCTAGTACAATTGTATGTGCTGGTTCTTATACAAATAACGAGGAGTTATTCAACGAGTTAAATCCACGTATTAATAATATTGGTTACGCATGTGGTTCTGGTGAAGGTGATGCATACAATTGGTTTAAAGAAGTTGGTGCAGATATTGTTAATGTAGAATATACACAATTTATGTATTATGCATACGCAACTACATTAGATGCAATGCCTGAAGTTATTCCAAACTCCCCAGATAGTCCTGTATATGACATCCTATTAGTTGGTGGTAATGCAAAGAGATTAACAGCTGAAGATAATTTCTGTTTTGAATTCACAAAAGAAAACTGGAATTTAGGATATAACGAAGGTTATGCCATCGTTGATCAAGAATTCATGGATCAATATCCAATATTCTATGAACAAATGACTACAAAGAATGTACCATCTGATAACAAACCATTCTCTTATAGTGGTACTACAGCAAAAGAATTAGCTGAACCTCTAGGACTAGATGCGGATACATTACAAGCAACAATCGACCGTTATAATGAACTATGTGATAAGGGCGTAGATGAAGATTTCAATAAAGATTCTAAATATATGAATAAATTAGAAGGAACTTTATATATTATTCGTTTACCACAAATTACAACTGATGGTTATACAGGTGCTAGAATTAACGAAAATGGTCAAGTACTAGACACTACAGGAAATCCTATTCAAGGATTATTTGCGGCAGGATCTTGTGCGGATGGTCAAGTGACTTCTGTAAACTACTATGGTTGTGGTACAAGCTTATTAACATGTACTACATTTGGTAGAGCTGCAGCGAAATATGCTGTATCTTTACTACAAAAATAAGCTAAATAAATACTTTGATTTAAGGGCTCTACAACAAGATTTGTAGAGCTTTTATGATAGAATTTATACATGGAAAATAAATATATTTATTCAACATCTGATATATCACAATTTTACGATTTGACTCCTAAAGGTCTAGCTTATTATGAGGAACAGGGAATCATCCATCCTAAAAGAAAAGAAGATAGTTCTTATCGGATATTTACGTTAGAGGATTGTTATAGCTTATATCATTCAAAGTTATATAAAAATAATGGTTTATCACTAAAAGAAATGGTAAATATTGAAAAAAGTGGTTCTTTAGATGAAATCATTGAAACACTAAATACTTCGGCTAATGAGGAATTAAGACGTATCGCAATTGAAAAAAGAATTCAAGAAAGAGTATTAGAAATTACTCATGAATTAACAGAATATCAAAGAAATGGTCAATCTTTTGAAGTAGTAATACGTGAAGAATTCTATCGTTTATTTGTGAGAACATTTGATGCACGTCACATTACAAATAAAAAATCATCGAATGAATTTGCTCAATGGAATAAATATATTCCTATTAGTACTGCCTCATTACTTTATACAAAAGAAAAGCTATTAAGTGATGATAAAGAAATGAACGTGAATATTGCAAATGTGATTTCGGCAAAAGATTTAGAATTTCTTGCTTTAGAGAAAACAAGTCACGTTACGCGTTTTGAACCATGTAAATGTATCAAAACAATTATTCATGGTAATGCAAGTGATATTGACTCTAAAGTATGGTTAGAAGATACTTTATGTTATATTAAACAGCAAGGATATACTTTGGATGGGGATGTCTTAACAAGTATGTTACTAGTGACTGGGGAAAAAGATCATAAAACAAGATATGATATTGCTTGGTTCCCAATTAAATAGGAAGATAGAGATATGAATAAGAAGGGATTTACATTAGCTGAATTATTAATTGTAGTGGCAATTGTTGCAGTACTTGTTGCGATTGCTATTCCAATTTTTTTATCACAACTAGAAAAAGCTAGAGAAGCGACTGATGCAGCAAATATCCGTAATCAATATGCTGAAATGATGACAAATATCATCTCTAATGATGATACAAGTGCAACTTATACAGTAACTTTGAAGCAACAACAAGATGAATGGCAAAATCATTTTGACTTTCCGGCAACAGAAATCGGTGTGCCTAAAAAAGGTGGTACAGCTACATTAGAATATAAAGATAACAAAGCTTATATTAATTATGGTAATCGTGATTCTTCTCATGACTCTAATTCTGATTCAACAAGTGATGTGAAAAATAAAGCTGTTCCATATCCAACAGAGATTAGTGATAAACAAAGAACTGTCCAAGGAACATTATACGAATATAATGGTACTTATTTTATCGCTGTAAAAGATGGAGAAATGGAAAAAGTACCTAGCGATAATTCACATGGATTATTTAAAGTGAATATAAATACCATCCATACAGTAGAATCAAAAACAGATGAAGCATTAGGTAGTATCGAAAATATTTCTAAAGGAGATATCATCTATATTTCTAGTACAAAAACATATTACGTTTATTACGACACAAATAAAAAAGCAAATGCGAACAGTGACTTGCAAGAAATAAAATAGCAGAAGAATGAGCATCTTCTGCTTTTAATATGGTATTTTTGCATCTTTAGTCTTATTTCAATAAATCCGACAAACAATATTCTCCTTTAGGAATATTTGCAGTTCTACGATATTCTTTTATAGCATTCACTAATGTTGCAGGGTTATTGAAATAATTTTTAACAAATTCATATGATTTTACATCATGCATAGAAAGATTAGATTTGCAGAAATCACTAGGCTTCATTCCAGAATTTTTAAATTGATGATATGCACCTTCTGCATGAATGATTAACATTTCAATTTCTGGGGCAGTAATGACATTGATTACATCAACTTTATACTTGTAGGCTTTACTTAACCGAAATTCTTCTCTTCGGGAATCTAAAACTCGTATAATTGAAATCTGATCATCGAATCCTTTTCTTAAGAATCGTTCTTCAAATCTTTTGGCATTTCGACAACGTATTACGCATTCTTCTAGCATTTCTTCTCTAGTGAAAATCAAAAGATTATTATCAACTAAGATATCAATAATCGCTTCTTCTGCAGAACCTTCGCATATACATGCTTTATATTTCGCTAATTTCATTTTGCTAGCTCCTTAATCGATTGAAGAGATTAAGTTTTTCTTTAAGCGCATATAAGCTTCATATGCGGGTGTTGTTCCTTCAAGAAATCCACTTTGATAAGCGTCACTTTTCTTGATGTCATTACGTTTTAATATGCAACTTAAATTTTCTGCTGTAATGCCATTTCTATTCCGGATGATATAAATTCCATCGTTACGATCATATTCATCTAGTAGCTCAGGGTAGTGAGTGGTGAAAACAAGTGTTCCACCATTTTTATTTAGTTTACTATCCATAAAGAAACGAACTAGAGTTGTTACTATTTCTTTATTGAAATGATTTTCAATTTCATCTACTAGAAGATAACCGCCCGATTGAAGAACTTCTTTTACCATAGAGAATGTAATAATTCCTTTAATTGTGCCAGATGACAAATATTGCTCAAGGTCTGACGCATTATTTAGGATTATTTCTTCTTCCTCTTTGAATTTTAAATGGATGAATGTTTTTCCTTCCATTTGTTCAAAAGACAATTTATCAATGGTAGGATCAAGGAAAGTTATAACTTCTAGTGGGATATCCTCTGTAAAAGGAAGCACATTTACATTCGTATAAGATAATAAGCTAAATAATTCTACTGTATCATTCATTTTTTTATTATGTGCAATGATAAAGCTAACATCATCAGGAAGATATGCTTCATCTTTGTTACGCTCAGCTACAGGTTTTATTCCTACAAAATCAGTTAGATTCTTTTTTGACTTAATGGTGGAAATTGGTTTTTCCCAAATGTGTTCAGATAAAATTGAATATACATATTCACCTGTTTTTGTTTTATTTGCTGTAATTACAGTTTCTAAACAGCATACATAATTGCGTTTGTCGTAAAAATATGTACGAATTGTAGCTTTCTTTGCATTAGAAAGAATAGTTCTTGCTTCTATATGATTGATAGGCTCATTTTTGATAATATTTAAGGCTAAACTGATGACTTTTAAAACAGAAGTTTTACCAGACGCATTAATGCCAATGAAAGCACAAGCAGAGTGCAGATAGTAGTTGTCTTTTAAATGATAAAGACTATCTTTATCTTCTTTTGAAACTCGTTGTTGTGTATAAAAGTAAATATCTAGGTCTTTTTTGAATAATGGAAGTCCTTGTGCAGTGATACGGAGTATTTTCATAAGCCACCTCAGTTAAAAACGGAATTTTCGTTTTTATTTTCTTGCAACATTATTATACAGTATCTTTTGAAAGATAAAAACGGATTTCACGTTTTTATTTGTAAACACAAACAAAAAACAGATGAACAATGTATGCTCATCTATTTTAAAAACAAAAATTTGTACTTTTATATCAGATTGTAATGTTTGCAAGCAAATTCAATACCATCATCTTTACAATCATGAGTGATGAATTCTGCGACTTTTTTAACTTCTTCATCACCATTACCCATAACTACAGGATGTTTGACTACTTGTAACATACTTAAATCGTTTGTACTATCACCAAAGCACCAACAGTTTTCTAGTGGGATATTTAGATGTTTTGCGATTTGTATGACAGCTTCACCTTTAGAATATCCTTTTGGTACTACTTCTAAAAAGTTTTCTGAACGCTGTATGAAGTCTAATTGATTTTGATATTTTTTGATGAACGCATTTTCATTTTCTGCATTTGTTTGAAAAATACAGAATTTAGAGTATTTGTAGTTTGCGTCTGTAATATCAAACATTGGTGTATTTTGTGTGATACAAGATTGATATAACTTCGTGACGATAGGATGACTTGTTGTGGTATAAAAGGCGTGACCATGATGTCCTTCAAATACAACAGATAAATTATATTTTTGTACATCTTCGATAATGGATTTACATAAAGAAGAATCAAATTCAAAATAAGATATTAGTTTATGGTCAATTTCTAAGTATGTACCACATCCTAAAGCATAACCAGAGAAAGGATAGTCAAGAATATACTTAGGAGTAAAAGCTAAAGAGCGACCAGAGTTAATAAAAACATAATGGCCATTTTCTTTTAACTTGTCTAATACATCTTTTTCTTCTTTTCTTATATCATTTTGTCCAAAAGGAACTAATGTGTTATCAATATCAAAAAAACAAATTGCTTGCATAGATTCACCTCGCTTTGTAATGATAATGGATTTGAACGAAAAAAAGAAGAACCTGTATGATTCTTCTTAGTACAAACGAGTTTAGGCGTTTTCTTCTTTATCGAAGAAAGCAAATGCGATACAACCAGGACCAGCATAAGTACCAATTGCACTACCAATCGTAGTAATATCGAATTCACCTGTAAATTCAGTATATAAACTAGCACTATCTTCCTTATATTTATCTAGTGGGTGAGAATCGTTTCCTGTATAGCCTAAACAGAAAGGTTCATTAAAGTTAATAGGACCATGTTCTTGAACAAACTTAATTAACATGTTATTTCCTGTTTTAGAACCTCTAGCTTTACCAATTACTTCTATTGCGCCATCCTTAAAGCTAATAACAGGCTTAATACCGATAATCATACCGGCAATAGCAGCTGCAGCAGAAATTCTTCCGCCTTTTCTTAGATATTCTAGTGTATTTAATAGGGCTATGAAGTGAAGGTGTTTTTTCGCTTCTACTAGTTTTTCACTAATTTCTTTTAGAGAATAACCTTCATCACGTAGTTTGATAGCTTTAAGAACTAAAGCTTTTTCACCGATTGTAGCGAGTTCTGAATCGACAATAGAAACATGTTCTCCAAAAGCGAGAGAGGCATTAATTGCACTTTGGTAGCACCCAGATAGTTTACTACTTACAGTAATGACTAAAATATCATCACCGTTGTTATAAGCTTTTAGATATTCTTGTTCATAAACATATGGTGTAACTTGACTAGTTTTAGGTAGTTCATCACTTTCAATCATCTTTTCATAGAATTCTTTTGGTGTAATCGTTTGACCATCTAAGAATTCTTCTGTACCAAAACGAACAGTTAATGGTAATACTGTAATGTTATATTTTTTCGCTTCTTCTAATGTGATATCACTTGTTGAATCAGTAATAATTTGTATCATTTGTTATTCTCCTTGTGTGCTTGCTTTTTCTAAATTTCCTGCGATAGCGGATAGTACTTTATAAAAAATCTGTCTTTCTTGCTCGTCTAGGTTATACCCGGCTCTTTGAACATAGTCATCAATCTTAGTATTAATGGATGCACATATTTCTTTACCTTTTTCGGTCAAATTAATTTTTGAGGCATACTTTTGATTAGAATGAGAAATTAATCCCTGTTCTAATAAACCTTTTAATACCCGGGAAATATGTGCTTTATCAAAGCCACTAGCTTTAGAAAGACTAGAAGCTGTTAAGCTATTTGTGGATTGATTTAAAATCATCAATATGCGTACAGATGATCCTTTTAAATTAAATGACTTCATTTCTTTTTCTTTAATCTTTTGAAGTGCTTTATCAATTCTAGATATATCTGTATCTAAGTTTTCGTATCTCTTGTTCATGAAAAGTATTTTACAGGAATTTGTTGACTTGTCAACATCTTTATACGAAACGCATTCAAATATCGTGTTTCATGTTATAATTCCTACTATATAAATAGAGGTATAAATGAATAACGGTGTAAGAAAAATAACAGATGGGGCAATGATGTGTGCCATCGTTGGATTAATATTAGTAGTAAATAGGCAATTTGCTGGTTTATTTGAAGAAATGTTTTTATTCTTTTTCCCATTACCTATGGTGTTCTATAGTGCTAAATATGGGATGAAAGATTCTTGGGTTGTTTTAGTCGCTATTGCATTATTAACAGCGATTATTGGAACACCACAAACAATCTTCTATGTTGTTAGTGAGTCTTTATTAGGTCTTGTATATGGATCAGGAATTCATGATAAAAAAGATAGTCGTAAGTTAATGTTTATTTCTATTGCGATTAGTGTTGTGGTAAATATTATTACAACAATTATCTATGCAAGCTTTTTTGGATATGATTTAGGCGCAGAACTTACAGAATATGAATCCATCATTACAAACGCAATGAATGAAACAGGAATGGCTGTTCCTGCAACGTTGAATTTAAAACAAATGTTAACAACAGTATTACTTGTTTCAGTAGTATTAACAGGTCTATTACAAGGAATTATCACACATGTATTTTCTAGATTATTATTAAAAAGACTACGTTTTACAATTCCACCTTCAACACCACTTGCTTTATATTATCCAAAGAAGTGGTCTGGTTATTTAGGACTATTAGGACTAGTTGGTTATTACTATACAGTTTATAAACCATTAAGTAATGAAGGCTTACAAACACTAATTCAAGGTGTATGTTTATGTGCCGTAGTATATTTATGCTTTATGGGTGCGGTATGTTTGATTGTTCAAGCAGGATTAAGTAATCCAAAATTAGCAGGTTTATTTGTAATTATTTCTTTCTTTTTAACAATGATATTTATGTTACCAATGGCATTAATTGGTTTTATGTATATTACAACAGATTGGCATACAAATATGCTAAGGAGAGCTACATATGCTAAAAAAGATAAATAGAGTTAGAAGAGCTTTAATTATTTTAGTATTTATTGAACTTGCTATAATCATTGCATTTTCGTTTCTTGGCTATGATTTCTGGTATTTTATTTCTATTGCCATGGCAATCGTTCAAATTTTCATGTATATCTATTTGACTGATCGTTTTGATAAACTAAAAGAAGAACAAACAGTTGGTGTTAGAGAAATACTAGGCAATACAGCGAAAGAAGCTTATTTGTATGGTGGTATTGGTATGGTTGCCTATGATGATAATCATGTCATTACTTGGATGAGTGATTTGTTCTATAATCGTGGGATTAATCGTGTTGGTAAAAAAGTACTTGTATGGATTCCTGAAGCTGAGTCTTTAATCCATGGAGATAGCGATACTGCTGAAGTACAGCTCGATGAAAAAATATATGAAATCACAAAGAAAGAAGATGAACCAGTTCTCTTTTTTAAAGACATTACTGATAAACATAATTATCAATTGGCATATGAAGATGAACGACCAGTAATTGGTATGGCATCCCTTGATAACTATGAAGAAAGTACGCAATATGAAGATGAAGCTGCGGTATCCAATATCAATGTAGCAGTTCGTACGCCTTTTACAGAATATTGTAAGGATCACGGCATCTTAGTAAGAAGAGTGAATAACTATCGCTACTTATTAATCTTAAATGAAAAGATATTTAGTGATTTAGCTGCAGACCATTTCTCAATTTTAAATACAGTAAGAAAAGCTGCAGTTAAACAAGAAGTATCTATCACATTATCTATGGCTTTTGCGATGGGAACAGATAACTATGGAATATTAGATGAAATGGTTATTAACTTAATGGATTTAGCACAAACTCGTGGTGGTGACCAAGTTGCAGTACAAAGAGCTGGTGAAGATGTGAAGTACTTCGGTGGCTCAACAGAAGCAGTCGAAAAAAGAAGTAGAGTTCGTGTTAGAGTCATGGGTCACTCTTTAAGAGAATTAATCAGTAGAAGTTCAAATGTCATTATTGTTGGACATAAGGAACAAGATTTTGATTGCATGGGTAGTGCTTTAGGTGTTTCTTACTTTGCGAAAAAGTTACGTAAACAAGTATGCATTATTGAAAAAACTGGTGGTGTAGAAGCTAAATTAAAAGCAGTTCTAGATGCAAATAAAGAAGAACTAGCGGAAGAAGTATCATTTGTGACAGAAAATGAAGCTTTAAATCAACTTCATCCTAAAACTCTTGTTATTATGGTTGACCATCATAATATCAAGCAATCAAATGGTGCTAAGGTGTTAGAACAAGCGAAAAATATTGCGATTATTGACCACCATAGACGTAGTACAGATATGGGTGTTAAACCAATATTTATGTATATTGAAGCAGGGGCTAGTAGTGCTTGTGAGTTAATTACAGAGTTAATTCCATATATCTCTCATCATATTGAGATATCTGAATTAGATGCGACAATTATGTTAGCAGGTATGACGATTGATACAGGACACTTTGTTGTAAGAACAGGTGCTAGAACATATGATGCGGCTAGTTCTCTAAGAAGAATGGGTGCAGATCCTCAAAAAGTAAATGAGTATTTAAAAGATACATATAGTGAATTCTCACTCAAGTCATCTATCATGGCAATGAGTAAGAACTATCCTCATCACGTGATTATTACTCCAGTAAAGGGTAAGATTGTTACTCGTTCCTTAATGTCACAATGTGCTGATGCCTTATTACAAATTCAAAATGTGGATGCAGTATTTGTTATTGCATGCCCATCTGATGATCAAATTGCGATAAGTGCAAGAAGTAATGGTAAAGTAAATGTACAGATGGTCATGGAAGCGTTGCATGGTGGAGGTCATATGACAGCTGCCGCAATGCAAAGACCAAAATGTAATATGGATGATTTAGAAAAAGAACTAGCTGATGCGCTAGAAAATTATTTTCAGGAGGTAGGTAAAGATGAAAGTGATTCTTAAGACTGATGTTAAAAAAGTTGGTAAAAAAGGCGATATTGTTGAAGTATCTGATGGTTATGGAAGAAACTATTTAATTGCTAGAGGATTAGCAGTAGTTTCTACAGAAAAAAGTAGAGAAATTCTAGCAGAACAAAAACAAGCTGAAAAAGAAGAAGATGCTCGTTTAAAGAAAGAAGCAGAAGAACTTGCTAAAGAATTAGAAACAAAGAAGTTCACATTCCATGTAAATTCTGGTGCTGAAGGAAGAGTATTTGGTTCTGTAAGTACAAAACAAATCGTAGAAGAACTACATAAGAATGGATATAAAGTAGATAAACGTAAGATTTTAGATACAGCTCCTATTGTTAGCTTAGGTGTAACTAAAGTTAGAGTTGAATTATATAAAGGTGTTATTGCGACAGTAAATTGTGAAGTAAAAGGAAAAGACTAGTATATGCCACTAAAAGTAATGCCTTCTGCTGTTGAAGCGGAAGCGAGTCTACTTGGTACAATGATGATTTATCCTGGTTCTGCGCGTATAGCGATGGAAGAAGGATTAAGTGAAGATGATTTCTATGCTGAAGCAAATAAACGTATTTTTAAGGCAATAGATAGCTTGTATCAAGAAGGAGCAGCGATTGATATTACAACAACTTCTACACGTCTAAAGGACTTAGGTCTATTAGATAATGTAGGAGGCTTTTCCTATTTAACAAGATTAACTGATGCTGCAGTAACTAGTGCCAATACTAAAAACTATGTCACGATGGTTCATGATAAAGCCATCATGCGTAACATGATTGAAACTGCTGAAAAAATCGCTGAGGATGGTTATGCCGGTCAAACAGACATCAATGAATACCTAGATACAGCAGAAAAATCTGTTCTAAGTATTTCTCATAATCGTAGAACAAATGATTTTACTGCTTCACCTGAAATATTCAACAATGTATTAGCGAAGATTCAACAAATGGCAGAACAAAAATCTTTAATTACTGGTGTAGAAACAGGATTTAAAGATTTCGATCGTATAACACATGGTTTCCAAAGAGGCGATTTAGTTATTTTAGCTGCTCGTCCATCTATGGGTAAAACAGCTGTTGCATTAAACTTTGCTTTACAAACAGCAGAACATAATCGTGGTAAAGGTGCGGTTGCGATATTCTCACTAGAAATGCCGATTGAACAATTAGGTATGCGTTTATTGAGTGCTAAAAGCCGTGTGCCAGGTGACCATATTAAAACAGGCCATTTATCGAATAATGAATGGAATGCAGTTAATGAAGCAATTGTCGATTTAAAAGGATTAAAGCTATATATGGATGATACACCAGCGGTAAAAGTATCAGAAATATTTAGTAAATGTCGTAAATTACAAGCAGAACAAGGCTTAGATCTTGTGTTAATTGACTATATCCAGTTAATTGCGTCAAGTAGTAGTGGAAGAGATGTATCTAGACAACAAGAAGTATCAGATATTTCTCGTAGTTTAAAAGCTTTAGCAAGAGAATTAAAAGTTCCGGTAGTAGCTTTATCCCAATTATCACGTACTGTTGAAACGAGACAAGATAAAAGACCAATGTTAAGTGACTTACGTGAATCTGGAGCAATCGAGCAGGATGCGGATATTGTTATGATGTTATTCCGTGAATCTTACTATGATGAAAAAGTCAAAGAAGAAGCACGTGAAAATAATTCGGAACAATTAGAAGTAAATATAGCAAAACATAGAAATGGTGAAACATGTAAATTCTATTTGGCTTTTGAAGCAAATACCAATGCATGTATGAACTATGCAAATATGACGGAGTAAAAGATGGCAAAAAATATAGTGATACTAGTGATAAGTTTATTTTTGGCGATTGTAATCGTTATTTTTGTGCCGGGTGAATCTAGTTATTTATCGCATAACTCTTATGAAACAGAAGCGGCAGAAGATAATGTCATTAACCAAACAATTACTAGTGTTTCAACTAGTCCTAAAACGATTTATAAGTTATATGAATCTAGTAAATTAATTGGAGTTTTGTCTAGCGAGAACAAGTTAAATAGCTTTTTGAATGATATTTATGAAGAAAGCTATATGACATTATTCCCTGACTCAAAATTATCTTTAGGAAAAAATGTATATGTGATAGAAGAACAATCTTATTTTAACTATGAAAATAAAGATGATGAGATCTTAAATTATTTAAAAGAAAATCAATTATTTTCCATTAAAGCAACTCTAGTTCGTTTTAGTGACGAAAATGGAGTATATGCAGAAGTATATGTTAAAAATAAAGATGTTTATAATGAAGCTTTAATGGAATATCTTTCTTACTTTGTGGATAGTGATGAATTATCACTATTACTCAATGGTCAAGAACCAGCAACATTAACTTCATATGATACTCGTTCTACAAGCTTATCCATTTCACAAACAATTACTTTTACAGATTCTTATGCAATGCCGGATGAAGTATTAACTTCTAAAGAAGATATTTTAGAATATATCGAATATGGTGATACAAGTGAAAAAGAGTACTATGTAGTACAAGAATATGACACAGTAGCTGGTGTTGGTTCAAAGAATAAAGGTTTATCCGCTACACAAGTGATGAATATCAATAGAGATAAAATCTCAAGTGTAGACCAAATCCTAACAGAAGGTGAAGAGCTTTGTGTAACTTACTTTGAACCAATCATTGATGTTGTGGTCACAAAAGAAAGTATGCGTAAAGAAGAAGTTTATCCTTCTACGGTATATGTTGAAGATGATACGGTTCGTGTTGGTCAATCAGAAATCATTGAGAGTGGTGTAAGTGGTAGCCGTAACGCATTATACGAAGAAAAATGGATTAATGGTGTACTTGTAAATGGTACTTTGAAATCTAGTGTTGTGACTCTTCAAGCAATAGATGAAGTTGTGGCAGTAGGTTCTATGGAAACGCCAGGAGTAGGAACGGGAACATATCGTTGGCCTATTGAAAATCCTACAATATCTTGTGGTTGGGGTTGTTATACTTCACCTCACTTCCATGAAGCAATTGATATTCAAAATCTATATGATTTATATGGGAAGATATATGCGGCAGATCGTGGTATTGTCGTGAAGAATAACTATGATGGTATTAGTGGAAACTATATCGTTATTGATCATAACAATGGTGAAATGACATATTACGGTCACATGTCTATTAGAAGCCCACTAGAAGTAGGTACGATAGTAGATAAAGGTGATTATATTGGACAAATTGGTATGACTGGTAGAGCTACAGGACCACATGTTCACTTCTATATCGAACAGAATGGAGTAATCAAGAATCCATGTGATGGTTTCCTTGATTGTACAGCATTACAATGAGATTTTATTTGTTAGCGAGTGGCTCTAAAGGAAATTGTTTCTTATTACAAGATGAGCATTTTAATGTTGTTGTGGATTGTGGATCAACAAAGAAATATTTAACGAGTGCTTTTGAAGAAATTGGTTTTGATTTAAAAGATTTAGATGCGATATTTATTACTCATACGCATTCTGACCACATTTCACAAATAAAGATGTTTAAGGATTATCCTGTATATTCACCAATAGAGATTAATAAAGTGGATACGATTCGCGTAGAAAGTGATGTTCCTATACAATTAGAACATATCACAATTCGTCCTATTGCTTTATCCCATGATGCTGAAAAGACAACAGGATATATCTTTGAATCATGGAAAGAAAAACTTGTTTATATTACAGATACAGGTTATATAAAAGATAAGTATATTCCCTTACTACAAGGTGCAGATTATATTATCTTAGAAAGTAATCATGATATTGCTCAACTCATGGCTACTTCTAGACCATATTATCTTAAACAAAGAATTACGTCAGATTCAGGACACTTATGTAATGAAGATGCGGCAAATGTATTAGATAAGATTGTTAGCGAGAAAACAAAAATGATTGTTTTAGCACATATCAGTCAAGAAGCGAATACTAGAGAAAAAGCATTAGAAGTAACATGTGAGAGATTACTAAAACATTCTGGTTCATTAAATAAAGATTTAGTTGTTTGTAGTGCAGGACAATTTGAAATAGAGCATGGAGGTGAAGACAATGAAAAAAATATATTTGGCTCTTGTTATAGGGCTATTGGTATGGAACGTTATCGTAACGTTTAGTTTACTTTCTATTGCCAAAAATAATACCTCTAAAGAAATAGAAGAAAATACAGAAACGGCAGTAATTTCTCATACAGTCCATGGCTATACAACAGAATTAACAGAAGCGATAGAAAAGGTACAAGCTAAAATTGTTACTGTAAATATCTTTACAGACAATAAAAATGTATCTATGTCTGGTGTAATTTATTCATCTAATAGTAATGGAACATATATTGTGACAAGTTGTTCTTCAATTGGTGAAGAAGATGTTTTAACAGTTCGCTTTGATAATAATGTTTCCTTAAAAGCAGAAGTGCTTGGTAAAGATGAAGATACAGATATTGCTGTATTACTAGTGACACCTGATTTTGATACAGAAGCGATTACATTAGGAGATAGTGATATTTTAAAAACTGGAGAATATGTTTTCTCATTATCTGGAAGAGATGAAGAAACAGATGCTGGAGTTGTTAGCTTTGGTGTAATTTCTTCTTTGATGCAAACGCAAGCTAGTAGTGAAAATCATATTAATGAAGTATTACTTACGGATATTGTGACAACGGATATTTCTACTGGTGCACCATTATTTAACGTTAATGGCGATATGGTTGGTATGTTATCAAAAAAGATGATTAGTAATAATTCAAAGTACGCATCAGCGATATCGGTTAATGAATTAAAACTAGTAGTCGATGAAATGATTTCTACGGATACTGTAGAAAGAGGATATCTTGGTGTAATTGGAAGAAACGTTGAAGATATACAAGCATATGAAAAGAGTTCTTTCTCATTACAACTAGATATTGTGGATGGTGTACTAGTGACTAGAGTATTAGAAAATAGTCCAGCAATGTTATCAGGAATACAAATGAATGATGTTATTGTTGGTATCAATGAAACAGAAATTCATAGTCTAAAAGATTTAAGAGAATTCTTATATGGCATTCAAAAAGAAGAAACAGTGAATATTACAGTTAATCGTCAAGGAAGTTTAATTACAGAAACGGTGGTTCTGAAATGATTAAGATTGTTGCTTGTGGGCATATAAAAGAAAAATGGCTAAAAGATGGTATACAAGAATATTTCAAAAGAATTACTGCTTATGAAAAGATAGAAATCATAGAAGTAGATGATGAAAAAACACCTGATGAAGCACCAAGTGCAATTGTGAATAAGATTAAACAAACAGAAGGTGAAAAGATTCTAAAAAAGATTAAAGATGATGAATATGTCATCTTATTAGACTTGAAAGGGAAAGAACTAGGTTCAGTAGAACTTGCAAACAAGATGGATGAACTCAATACAAGTGGTAAAAGTAAGATTACATTTGTGATTGGTGGATCTCTTGGTGTATCAGATGGCTTAATTTCTCGTGCAAACTTTAGATGGAAATTATCTGAAAATACATTTCCGCATCAACTTTGTCGATTAATCTTAATTGAACAAATTTATCGCGCATATCGTATTAGAAGAAATGAACCATATCATAAATAGGAGTGAGTTATGAAAAAATTACAGGGAGTATTAATAGGAATTATCTTAGGTGTAGCACTAACAATTGGTGGATATTTTGCAATTTCAAACGCGAATACAACGCAAGAAGATAATAGTAGAATTGTAAAACTAGGTTTTGAAGATATTGGTGAATTAGCTACACAAGAAATGATTGGAACAATTGTTCATACAGAACAAGCTTCACAAACTTTATTTGGTATGGAAATTCCTTTTACACAAAGCCACTATATCTATAGCTATGATTTTGAAGTGAAAGCAGGATATGATTTTAGTGCAATCACTTATGAAGTAGATGAAGAAAATAAAGCGATTACCGTTACTCTTCCTGAAGAAAAGTTGCTTAGTATAGAAGTGTTAACAGATTCTTTTAAAGTTTATTATGAAAAAGAAAGTATCTTCAAAAGAATTACTTTAGAAGATAACAACGATGCACTTCAAGAAATGCAAGAGCAAGCTAAAGAAGACGCAATCAATAATGGCATTTATGATAAAGCAAAAGATAATGCTAAAACATTATTAAAAGCATTCTTCTCAAATCAATATAATTTGGATGAATATACAATTGAATTTAATTAATGTAATATAAGCAATTGAAGATTAAACACTTCAATTGTTTTTTTAGGAGAAAAAAGAAATGAATATAAAAGCAATTTTATTAGATATTGATGGTACATTAACAAATCACAAGAAAGAAATTACCCCACTAACAAAGAAAGCATTAATGGATGCACAAGATTTAGGTATACGATTAGTTATCGCAAGTGGTAGACCGGCTAAAGGTATATATCAATATGGTGATCAACTAGAAATGGCTAAGCACCATGGCTTATTTGTTTGTTACAATGGCGCAAAAGTGATTGATTGTGAAACAAAAGAAACGTATGTAGATGTAACTTTTCCTGTCGAAACTGCCAAAAGAGTATTACATCATATGAAGAATTTTAATGTTATTCCAATTGTGACAAGTGATACACATATGTTAGTAGAAGATGTATATCATTGCATGATTAAAGATGGTACAAGAGAATTTAATGTTATCCAATATGAATCAAGAATGAATAATTACAAACTAATGGAAGTAGATGATTTAGAAGAATATGTAAGTTGTCCACAAAATAAGATTCTTACAGCAGGGGATTCAGATTACCTACAAGCCCACTTTAAAGAAATGGCAGAACCATTTCAAGATGAATTAAACATGATGTTTACATCGAATTTCTACTATGAATTTACTGCAAAAGGAGTAGATAAAGGTAGTGCTTTAACAGTCGCAATGGATAAGTTAGGCATTCAACCGGAAGAATGTATTGCCTTTGGTGATGCGGAAAATGATATTTCTATGCTTAAGTTTGCGGGTATTAGTGTAGCTATGGCTAATGGACAAGAAGTAGTAAAAAACATCGCTACAGAAGTAACAGATGATAATGAACATGATGGTATAGCTAAAGCATTGTATAAGTACATACCATCAATAGTTCGATAAATCTTATATTTGCCGTAAAGATTCTTTTGTTCGCAATATGAACCTATTGATTAGTCATAAAAACTATTTTGGTTCAATTCGACAGATAGTGACATTTTCGTAAACATTATAGAAAAGAATATACAGTGCTGAAAGTATTTCTAAATTATTAAAACAAAGTGTGTGATTTGGTTAAATAAAGTAATCAATGTAGAATTTAGTTGAAGATATCAGCTAAAAAATAAAAGATATATTAAGTGTACTAAGTTTACAAGGACAATAATACAAAAAATTCCTCCTAAAAAGAGAATTAGGCAAATAAAATCTAACTCTCTTTTTGACTAATGGATAAACCTGTAGGATGTTGATATAGATACAAGGAGTGAATGGAATATTTCATCAAAAATATAATATACACAAACAATAGGTTTATAAAAACGAAAATAATTAAAAAGTTTTTATAATTGCATCAATACATTATGGCATCTCTGATTTCAGAATAATTCCATTTTTTTATAAAGTTATCCCAATGGTAAGCGGCAATATGTTTTCCTTTGTATTTTACGGCATCAGGGCATTTAGTTCTATCAACATAAGAATAATTATATAATACAATTATTTTCAGCCCATCCCTAATAGCCTTATCGCATTCGTATTCAATATAACTTTTATTGCTTATTGAGAATCTTTTTAAGCATGTTTGATGGTGTATACTATACCAACTGCAAAGGTAACAATTCCCAGATTGCAAGTTCTTAGTTTTTCGCCCAATAACGAGAACAAACGTTTTGGATGCATTCATTCTATCAGAAAGAGAAGATTTTATTGTGCAATTCAAACTGTTATCTGATGATTGAGTCAAATCATGAGCGTCAGAAAAATTCAAATTCCAAAAGTTGCTATTATTCCATTCTCTCAATTTATTGATTACTTCTTTATCACTATCCCAGTCCGCAGCAAGATATATTCTTGTTCTGTAATAACCCATATATTATTTATTCCTTTCTAAAATTTGATTTTTAACAACTTCTACTTCTGGCTGAATTACAATATTTATCTTGCCGGATATTCTATCTTTGTTTTCTAAAAAGATGCTGACGATTAGATTATACGATTCCTGATAGCTTAAATTTGCTCTGGACATTCCGGTTCCAATGAGAGGGAGATATAAATCATATCCTTGTCCTTTTTGATCATAATAAACAATCAAATTTTGAATTGCATTTCGAATGTCTTCTTTTGAACTATGCGCATTATTGTTTTCGTCAAATTTTGAGATAGCTAATAAATAAAATATTGCTTCATCGAAATCTAGAGTGGCTATTGTTCCTATAGGTAAAGCTAAATTTTGACTGTTCTCAGAAATAAGATTATTAATCAAAAGATTATTTTTGACTCTTTCAATAACTTCGGCTTCTGATAAACCTTTTTTGGACAACCGTATCAGAAGTTTTCCGTGAAGAGTATTGATAGAAACTAACGGATTTGCTTCTTTTTCTAATTTAGTAGTTACATGAGTATCAAAGGATGTATTTACCGGAATGACAACAATGCGCTTTTTTCTCCTACGCCTTCCAAGAGCATAAGTGAAAATATCTCCATTTATTACATTGATACAACGATTACTGCATGACCAAATGGTTGAATATTCAGAGTTATCTATATAATTTGGTTCTTTCAAAGATTTAATAAGTATCTTTGCCATAAACAAGCTTGGTTTTGTTATACAACATTCGATATCTTCAAGTTCATGTTTTTGAAAAGATGAATCATTTCGTATGGCTTTTAGATACTCATCGACCATATCATGAACTTTACTTTTATTTATATACGTATCATAAAATGCATCAAATTCTTTTATGATACATTCTTCCATATTATACAGCTCCAAAGCATTTCTAATTTTATCAGATAGTTCTAACCGGTTATTAATAATCCTACTTGCTTCAGTTGTTTCATAATAAAATGTTTCACCTTTAGATGTTCCTTTTTCTTTTTTTAACCTGGCGTTTTCTATGATAATTGCTATCGGTTCATTAACAAGTGTTTCATTTTTTATTGATTTATTTATACAGTAGGGTTTTAGTCTTTTCAGAAAATTTCCGTAGTTCAATAATATTTCTCCTTTTTGCAATGTTTTGCAATATTTTCGCAATGTTGCGCCAATGTAAGAACGCAGCTTTCTTAATAGACTGACATTGTAAAAATCCATTTTAATTTTACCATCTAGAGACTTCTTCTCCCAATCGTAAAACTAATGGATAAAGTTTTTGTTTAAAAGGAGGATGATAAACTATGAAAAACAAAAACAATACTTTGATTCGTGTTGGACTGAAAGATTTATGGAATTCAACAATGGTCGATGGAGCGATTTTCTCTAAAGAAAATGATATTCCTTATTGTCCGACTATACTCAGCTCTATTCCAAGGAAAATTATTACTTGGGAGGAAGCAAAAACGATATATGCAAAGAAAATCCGTAAAAGAAAGGATTTCTATGTGGACGCGTTTGTTTGTTTCTATATTGATGACTATAAATTTGATGGATTAGTTTCTGGTGTTTGGTGGCACCCAAAAAGAGCTATGCAAATATTGAAACATTTTAAAGGAATTATAACTGTTGATTATTCTACATATGTTGATTTTCCTGATCCGATTAATCGTTTTAATACATATCGTATGCGTGCGTTTGGTTATTGGATTGGAAAGAATGGACTTGAAGTTGTAAATAATGTCCGTTGGGGTTATTCAAACACTTATTCATATAGCTTCGATGGAATTGATAAAAACAGTGTTATTGCAATAGGAACCGTCGGCGGTAGCCCTAGAAAACTGGTCGATAGAAATCGTTTTGAAGAGGGAATTTTAGCAATGGTTGATTATCTTTATCCACATACCATTCTTGTATATGGCTCTGCAAATTATCCTATATTTGATGTTCTTCGAGAGAAAGGAATTAATATTGTCGATTACAAAAGTCGTACAGCTATTGCTTATGAAGAAAGGCTAAATCATGAGTAAGGGATATAGTGGGTTATTTCTAGGTACAAAGGGCGAGAGGATATATAAAGGGTCCTCAAAGCAAATGCAATCTCATATAACTTCTTGGGCAAGGGATACGGCTGAGCATTTGAACAAAATCTCTAAAAGACAACGTGAAAAGTTCAATACTGCCACGGTTGTCTATGATGAAAGTACTGGAAAGTATTATAATGGGCGTAACCACGGTATTGAAATTGATCACGAAGAGAAAAATACAGTTCTTTTTGGAGATAATATACACCCGGGTTTATTGCCGAAAGAATCTTTAAATAGACTCTCACTTGGTAATTGTGCCGAAATGCACGCTGTTAATAAAGCTCTAAACGATGGAGCTGATTTGAAAAATCTAAAGTTGTATACAATTCATACAACAAAACGCGATTTTGGGAAACCGAAAGAAGCGTGTGAAAATTGTACCTTTACTCTAAGAGGAAAAATTAAAGAAAACTATACGGGATGGAAGGATGGTAAAAAATGATGTTATCTAAAATGAATTTTGATTTTTCAGATATTTCTTTAAGTGGAAGAATTGCGTATACAATCATGTGTGCTGAAAGATATGCACTAGCAAAATATCCGGAAAAGAATTGGAAACCTTTATTTACATGGATGTGGAAATGTACTTCCGACTATTTTGATGAATGGTATTATCGATTCATGGAGATTCTTCCGGAATATTTATATGAGTTTGATAACTATAAAGACGCACAGTTTGAATATCTTTCAGAACAAGATTACAATTATTATTCTGATTTTTTGAAGGATATTGATAAAAATATGGAAAAATTAATGGTTATCCCTACGAAAATCGCAATGGTATATTCTTATATGTCTATACCTGAGGAAGGAAAAGAAAGTATTAAACTGGTTTGTTCTGCTGCCAAAATCCTTAAAGACAATAATATTGAATTGCCAGATCCTACTGCCGTTTCATTCTCTAAATTTACAGAAAAAAATGGTTGGGGAAATCCATTTGACGGTAAAAAACTATCCATTATCATTAACTGAATTACAGATTTATATGCTCATTTGAAAATTAGTTTTTGGTCTATGAAATGAATATTTCTAATATTGGTATACCTAAAAATGTTAATGACATATTTGTTGTAAGGAAAGGATAAAAGTAAAATGAGCAATGCACAAGATTTTAGATTAGAAGAATCAAAGTTTAAGCCATTAATTGGAAAACTTTTCAAAAAATATCGTTGTGATCCATTTGAATATACAAGTAGTGGGCCAGGGATTATTGATTTATGGACTTTTAAATGAGCAAAAATCAATATTATATTTTGATTCAATTGACGATGTTGCTTTATGGACATTTAAAAAAGTTGGGCAAAACGATATTCATTTATTTTTTGAAAATGTAAAACAAATTGATACACCGGTTGATGAAAAAATAAGAAAAATCACTTTGGTAAATGAACACCAAAAAGTAACGATTTCTAATAAAAACTATGAAATGTGGGTGACAAGAGCAATTATATTTCACTTAGAAAATAAAGATATCTATTAAAAAAAACAATACTGCATTTTCGGAAGAAATAGAAATAAAGCACGGTCATAATTTGATTAATGAATTTTCTAAGGAAAATGATTTTTCTTGAATCAATGGATAGAGGGAGTAATTCCTTCTGTTGAATCTGAATTTATTTCGATTAATTAAGGATTTAAGGAGCTATAAAATGCATCTTTGTTTTCGGTTAACTAACGTGGACTATAAAATAAGAAACTGAATTTAGTGAATAACGGTCAATAGCTATGTTAATTTTATGATTGACAGAAAGAAATGTATGCGCTATCATTTTTCTGTACAAAAAATAAAACATATATGTTGGTTTGTTACCCAAAGGATTTAGTGGGGCAATGCCTGATAAGAGTTACTATAGGACTCTTTGTAGGTGTTGCTCTTTTTTGTTGAAAGGAGGACATATATGGCAGCTTTTACAAAAGGATTTTTGTGGGGTGGAGCTACTGCTGATTTCCAATATGAAGGTGGCTTCAATGAAGGTGGTAAAGGATTATCTACACATGATTTTGAAACAGATGGTTCTTTAGAAAAACCTCGTATGATTACTTTAGAACTAAGTGATGGTACAAGAGGAGAAGTTCCTACAAGAGAAAGTTTCCCAGATGGAGCTGAAGCGAAAATCTATGATGATCAATATTATCCTAGCCATAAGGCAGTAGATTTCTATCATCATTACAAAGAAGATATCGCTCTAATGGGTGAGATGGGATTTGGTGTATTCCGTTTCTCAATTTGTTGGTCAAGAATTTATCCTACAGGAGATGAATTAGAACCAAATGAAGAAGGTTTGAAATTCTATGATGATGTAATTACAGAACTTGAAAAATACAACATTCAACCATTAATTACAATTTGTCATGATGAATTGCCTGATCATTTAGCTAGAACATACGATGGTTGGTCTAGTAGACACGTCATTGATTGTTATGTACGTTATGCAACAACAGTTCTAAAGAGATATAAAGGACGTTGCAAATATTGGCTAACATTTAATGAAATTAATGCCGTAAATGGTTATGCTCAAATTGGTACACACAAACAAGATGAACAAACTGTTTATCAAGCAAAGCATCATATGTTTGTGGCAAGTGCTAAAGTTGTACGTATCGCACATGAAATTGATCCAGAAAACATGGTTGGTACAATGTACGCATTATCACAAATGTATCCAAAAACATGTAATCCAGAAGATATCTTAGCTAGTTATCAAAAACGTCGTAATAACTTATGGTTTATCGATATTATGGCTCGTGGTTATTATCCAAACTATACGGATGATTTCTTTGCTCAAAGAAATGTAACTCTACACAAAGAGCCAGAAGATGATGAAATTTTAAGAAATGGAACATTAGATATGGTAACATTTAGTTATTATAGATCGATGACAATTTCTAAGGATACAAAGCTAACTTGGGCTATGGGACTTCTAGGTGGAGATCCAAATCCATACTTACAAAGTACGAAATGGGGATGGCCAATTGATCCAGTTGGATTACGTTATACACTAAATGAATTATATGACCGTTATCAAAAACCATTATTTGTTGTAGAGAATGGTTTAGGTGAAATAGATGTGATGAAAGAAGATGGTACGGTAGATGATGATTATCGTATCAAGTATCTTGCAGAACATTTTGAAGAAATGAAGAAAGCTGTGAACATCGACAAGATTCCTGTATTAGGTTATACGATGTGGGGAAATACAGACCTAGTTTCACTTAGTACTGGTGAAATGAAGAAGAGATACGGATTTGTTTATGTAGACATGGATGACAAAGGAAACGGTTCTTGTAAGAGAAGTAAGAAAAAGTCATTCGAATGGATGAAGAAAGTTTGCAAAACAAACGGTGAGGATTTGAGTTATTAAGGATGAGTGACATGGATAAGCAGTATTATGTAATTAAAAAAGTATTAAATAACAATGTTGTGATTAGCGAAAATGCGAATAAGAAAGAAATCATTGTTATGGGATCAGGAATTGGCTTTGGAAAACATGTACATGATGTAGTCGACACAAAGAAAATTCTAAAGATCTACGAGTTACGTAATAATGCTTATAAAAATCGCTTCGAAGAATTACTTGAAGAGATTCCATTTGATTGCTTTGAATTAACTGAGAAAATTATTGATTATGCTAGTGAAGAATTACATCAAAATTTTAAAGATGGACTCATATTATCACTTGCAGATCACATTAATTTTGCAGTAACACAAAATAAGAAACATGAAGCTAGAGTAACTTTAGCTTCAGAAGAAATTAGGATGTTTTATCAAGACGAATATCGTGTTGCACAACATGCAGTAGAAATGATTAATGAATTTTATCATATCAATCTAGAAGCTAGTGAAGCGACAACAATTGCATATCACTTGATTATGGGCTCAACCAATCAAAATGCAGAAGATATTAATGTCATTGTTCAAGGAACGAAAGATATCTTAAAGATTATTGAAGACTCTTTAGGAATTGAGTTAGATCCTAGTAAACAAGGATATAGTCGTTTATTAATTCATCTTAAGTACTTTATGAAACGTGTCATTATTGATCAACAACCATCAAAAGATACATTTGAAACAGCGTTATTTAATGAAAATGATGAACGTTTTATACGCATTAGTAAATGTTTGGATGAAATACAAAAATATTTAAAAGAATCTTATCACTATGAATTAGATTCTGCAGAGAAATTGTATTTAATCATCCATATCACAAGAATTTTATAAGAGGAGATTATTATATTATGGCTAAAGTTGACGCAGTTGCTTGCGCAAAAGAAATCGTCGAAAAAGTCGGCGGTGCTGAAAATGTTAATTCTGTAGCTCATTGTATGACAAGAGCTAGATTTATCTTAAAAGATTTAAAGAAAGCTGATCAAGAAGCTCTAAAGAATATTAATGGTGTACTTGGTGTTGTATATGCTGGTGGACAATTACAAGTTATTTTAGGAGCTAACTTATTACCTGTATTTGAAGAAATTCAAAAACAAAATCATTTCGCACAAGGTGCTACAATTGATGAAAATCTAGATGGACCTAAAGAAAAGAAGAACTTTGCTCAAGTAGCATTAGAATATACACAAGCTGCAGTTACACCACTTGTTCCGGGTTTAGTAGCTGGTGGTATGTTAAAAGTATTAATCATGTTAATACCTTATGTAATGCCAAGTTTCTCTGGTTCTAATACAGCTACAGTACTTGGTTGGGTAGCTAACGCTCCATTCTATTTCATGCCAATCTTCGTTGCTTATGGTGCAGCAAAAAAACTTGGTGGAACAGAAATCTATGCAATGCTAGTTACAGCTGCTTTATTAACTCCTGCATTTGTTTCTGCAGTAAGTGAAGGAACAGCATTAACAGTATTTGGTTTACCAATTCGTGGTGTATCTTATAGTGGACAATTATTACCTGCATTATTAATTCCAATTGCAGCATATTATATTGAAAAACTAATGAATAAGATTATTCCTGGTATCTTCAAGTCTATCTTAGTTGGCTCATTAACAATCATGTTAACAGGTGCATTAGCATTCGTTGTATTAGGCCCTGCTGGACGTTATGTTGGTGACTATGTAAGTAAAGTATTCCTATTCTTAGGTGACAAAGTTCCAGTATTAGGTGTTGGTGTATTAGCTGCTTGCTTACCATGGTTAATCATGGCTGGTATGCACCATGCAATCTCTCCATTCATGTTACAAAATATCAATGATATTGGTTATGATGCTGTTATTCGTCCTGCATTCGTATTGCATAACATGGCTGAAGGTGGAGCTTGCTTAGGTGTAGCATTTAGAACAAAAGATGCTGAAGAAAGATCTGAATTAATTTCTCTAGCAGTTGGTTGTATCGTAGCTGGTGTTACTGAACCTGCAATTTATGGCTGTAACTTAAAATATAAGAAACCAATGTATGGTGTAATGGCAGGTGGTGCTGCTGGTGGTGTAGTTGCGGCATTACTTGGTGCTAAAGCATTCGTTTATGGTTATTCTAACTTATTAGCTGTTGCTCCTATGTTCTTACAAACTTCTGGCGCTATGTTTGCTGGTGTTGCTGTATGTATCGTCGTAGCAGCAATCGTTACATATATTTTAGGAATTGAAGAATAGTTATATACTAGCCTTGTAAGAAAACTCCTAGTTAGGGATTAGCTAGGAGTTATTTTGCTAGAAATGGGAATAGAATGATTAAATTAATAGCGTCCGATTTAGATGGAACACTTTTAGATAAACCAAATCAAATCTCTCAAGAAAATTTAAATGCGATTGAATATGCTTATCAAAAAGGGGCAAAGTTTTGCTTTGCAACAGGGAGAGATTTAAACAGTATTAAGGAAATAGCGAAGTCTTTGACACATGCTCCAGTACTCATATTAGGCAATGGTGCTGAAGTATTCGATGAAGAACAAAATATGTTATTTCAAGATTTCTTTAAAAATGAACATCTAAAAGAAGTTTGCGGCATTATGGATAAACATGAAGTCGATTATATGATATTTGCAACAGATGGTTTTTATACAACAAAAGATCCTAAAGTTGTAAGAGAAAATTTCATCACAAGAATTACAGCGATTAAGGGTGAAGAATATGGACATATCTTTGCAACACATCAAGATAAGCCATGTAATAATCTCGTGCAAATTCAAGATATCGATGCATTTGTCTTAGAAAAACATGTTTTAAAGGTAGAAGGTTTTCATATTGATTCAGAACCTGTAGAGAGTGTAAAAAAAGAATTAGAAAAGTTTACGGATTTATCTCATTTATCAACAGGTAAAAACAATGTAGAAGTAACAAATCTTACAGCCACAAAGGGGATTGCATTAAAGAAATATTGTGAAATGTATCATATCCATGATGATGAAGTAATGGTAATAGGGGATTCACATAATGATTTAAGTATGTTCGATAACTTTAAATATAGTTATGCACCTAGTAATAGTACAAAAGAAATACTAGATAAAGCATATAAAGTAGTTTGTAGTTGTGATGAACATGCAGTCGCAGAGGCGATATATGATTGTATTCAATAAAGGAGAAATTAAAAATGTTTTCACTATTTAAAAAGAAAGAAAAAGAAGAAGTATACACAAATACTACAACAGCAAATGATGATGAGATTGTAGCACTAGCAAATGGTGTTTTAATCCCTATTGAAAAAGTGAATGATCCTACTTTTGCGGAAAAGATGATGGGTGACGGTATTGCCTTTGATTTAGATGATGGTTTAGTTGTATCACCATGTAATGGATCATTAGATGTAGCTTTCCCTACAGGACATGCATTTGGTATTACAAGAAATGATGGTGTAGAAGTATTAATTCATATTGGTATTAATACAGTAAATGAAAATGGTAAAGGTTTTACTGTTCTAGCAAAACAAGGTGACAAAATTAAAGCTGGCGATCCACTTGTTAAAGTTGATTTAAAGGCATTAAGTGGCAAATATGATATGACAACAATGCTTATCATTACAAATCCAAATGAAAAAGAAATTTCATTTATCGATTGTGACCATGTAGAACGTGGCCAAAAAATTAGTAAATAGGAGGATATAATGAGTTTTCCGAAGAATTTTTTCTGGGGAGGCGCTATTGCGGCTAACCAATGGGAAGGTGCTTGGCTTGAAGATGGTAAGAAACCTAATATTACAGATGTAATGGTAGGAATCAATTCACATGATCCAGGACTAGCATGGAATGAAGAAACACAAAAATGGGAAATGAAACTTGACCCAAATAAACAATATTTATCTCATGAAGCAGTTGATGGTTATCATCGTTATAAAGAAGATTTAGGCTTAATGGCTGGTATGGGAATGAATTGTTTTAGAACTTCAATTGCTTGGGGAAGAATTTATCCTAATGGGGATGAAGAAGAACCTAATGAAGCAGGTTTAAAGTTCTATGATGATTTATTCGATGAAATGATTCGTCTAGGCATGGAACCAGTTGTAACTTTATCTCACTATGAAACACCACTTCACTTATTAACAGAATATGGTGGATGGATTAGTCCTAAGATGCTTACATTCTGGAATCGTTATGTAACAACAGTATTTAATCGTTACAAAGGTAAAGTAAAATATTGGCTAACTTTTAACGAAGTAAATAACATGTACAGAAGACCAGTTGTTTCTGGTGGTATTATGTCTACTAAGCCATTTGATAAGAATGATCCATTAGCTGTAAGTGATGAAGAATTATGGCAAGCATATGTAAATATTCTTATTGGAAATGCGTGGACAGTAAAGATTGGTCATGAAGTTGATCCTACAAATAAAGTGGGATGTATGTTAACAAGTTCTTGTGTAGCAACTTATCCATTCTCTTGTAATCCTGATGATGTAATGGGTGCGTATAATATGCAAAGAACAGCTAACTTCTACTTTGGTGATCCATTCTGTGTTGGTATTATTCCAGGGTATGTTAAACGTATTTGGCGTGAAAAAGGCGTTCAACCTAACTATACAGATGAAGATTTAAAATTAATCAAAGATTATACAGTTGATTACTTTGCATTCTCTTATTACCGTTCAGGTACATTCTCTACAGAAGTAGAAAATGCATTTGATACAGGTGGAATCATTGGTAAGACAAATCCATATCTAAAAGCTGTTAGTCCAAAACCTTGGTGTTGGCCAGTTGATCCAGTAGGTTTACGTTATACATTAAATATTTTAACTGACCGTTATCATTTGCCATTATTTATTGTCGAAAATGGTATTGGACTAGATGAAAATAGAGATGAAAATGGTGAAATCCATGATGATTTCAGAAAACAATATGTTCGTGATCATTTAGTACAAGTTAATGAAGCAATTGAAGACGGATGTGATGTCATGGGTTACTTATATTGGGGACCAATTGATGTTGTGTCTGCTGGTACTGGTGAAATGAAGAAACGTTATGGCTTTGTTTATGTGGATCGTTTCAATGATGGAACAGGAACTCTTGAGAGAAGTAAAAAAGATTCTTACGATTGGTACAAGAAAGTTATTGAATCTAATGGCGAGTGTTTAGACGACTAATTGAGTTAAAAAATCGTCAATTTTATGTAAACGCTTGTAAGAAAAAAATTAGTAGAGTAAAATAATGATAGTATTTGGTGGAGGTAAGAATATACTATGAAACAGATTTCTGTTGTTGTTATTGACCCAGTTGGACTACATGCACGTCCTGCTACAGTTGCAGTAAACGCTGCAAGCAAATTCAAGAGTGAAGTTAAAATCACTTACAAAGGACGTTCAGTTAATATGAAGTCTATCATGGGTGTTATGTCTCTAGGTATCCCTACACAATCTGATGTAACAATCACTTGTGAAGGTGAAGATGAAGATGTAGCAGTACAAACAATCGAAGATGTTCTTCGTGCACAAAAAGTTATTGCATAAGAAGAAATAATGAGGAAGGATAAAACCTTCCTTTTTAAGTGAAAAATGGTATTGAAGGCTATCTCTTAAGGTAGTCTTTTTCTTTGACTATATAATACAGTTATGTTAGACTAACTCATGACTGAAATATAAATTTGGTCATAGGAGCGATATGGCAATTGCGTTTACGGAAGAAGAATGCATGAATATTCATGATTCACTATTAAAAGAAGCATATATTCTGATTCAAAAGAAAAGGATGAAAGATATTACTGTAGATGAACTAGCAAAAAGTGTAGGAATATCTAAAGGAGCATTCTATAAGTTTTTTTCTTCAAAAGAAAAACTCTTTTATGCATTATTAAGACAAATGCATGAAAAGATATATGGGCCAGCAATAGAAATGCTTCAAGAAAATACGGAAGATCCTAGCATTGTACTTACAAATGCTATTTTAGAAGCTTGTAAATTGCTAGATGATTCAAAATTTAAACGTTTTTGGGAAGAAGATGCTAAAGAGATTTTACAATCATTATCGAAAGAAGAAATGAAAGAACAAATAGTAGAGGAAACAAATCTATTTCACACATTTTTGAACCAATACAATTGCAAAATAAATGAAGAACTAGCAATAAATGCCTTAAGAAGCTTAATTTATACAACAAATATGCGCAAAGAATTAGGCGATGACTATCCAACAATTTTACGTTGGATGGTAAAAGGAATTTGTGAACAATTATTTTGATACCTGTAAAGGTATTTTTTAAAGAAATATGGTTAGTTAAAACTAACGGGAGGAAAAAGATGAAAAAGACAAAGAACTTAAATGTTACAGATTTGATTGCAATTGGTGTTTTTACGGCAATCTATTTTGTATTAGTTGCAATCGCTACTTTTACTTGTGCATTACTACCTGGAGTAGGAAATATTGTTTTACCAGCATTAGCTGCTCTAATTTCAGGTAGTGTTTATATGTTACTTGTAGCGAAAACACAAAAATTTGGTGCCATATCAATCATGGGACTAGTCATGGGATTATTCTTCTTTATTTCCGGTCATTTTATTATGTCGTTTATGGCAAATATCATATTTGGTTTGCTAGCGGATTATGTAGCAAAACTAGGAAACTATAAGAGTAAAAAAGGATTATTAATCAGCTATGTATTATTTTCTTATGGTTTAACAGGACCAATTCTACCTTTATGGTTTATGAAAGATGCATATATTGCTAGCTTAGTTGCTAGAGGAAAAGATGCGACATATATTAGTACAATATTTGGGCCAATTAATACAATGAGTTTTGTTGTATGTGTTGTAGCGATTGCAGTATGTGCAATTGTTGGTGGCTTATTTGGCCAAAAGATGATGAAGAAGCACTTTGTTAAAGCAGGAATTATCGAATGATTCAATTAGATCCACGAACAAAGTTATATTTACTAGTATTATCAAATTTATTGTTACTATTTCATGTATCTCTTGTGTGTGAAGTTATTTTTACAACAATGATTTTAGTATTATTACTTTGTTCAAAAAAATATAAAACAGGAATACGTTTAGCACTTATTTATTACATTTTAGTTTTATTAGAAGTTGTGTTAGTACCTCACGTTGGAAAAGGAATTTTAACCAATTTACTTTCCTTAGTTACAGTAGGCATAAGAATGATTTTACCTTGTATTTATACAGGTTTATATGCTTTTACAACGACAAGTGTTAGTGAACTAGTATGTGCTATGCGAAAAATGCATATTCCAGAAACCATTATTATTCCTTGCATGGTAGTCATTCGTTTCTTCCCTACAGTAAAAGAAGATTATCAAAATATTAAAAATGCAATGGCATTAAGAGGAATAGATTGTTCACTTAGACATCCTTTTACTTCATTAGAGTATATGATTATTCCTTTATTAATGAATAGTAATAATGTTACACAAGATTTAAGTATAGCTGCGATTACAAAAGGAATAGGGATCCAAGGTAAACATACATGTAGAAAAGAAATACATTTTTCTTGTAGTGATCTTGTATTATTTTTCGCATCCATCATGATTCTTGGAGGGAATATTTTATGAGTATGATAGAAACAAAGAACATCACATTTACTTATGCAAATACAAATGAGAAAGTCTTAAATGATGTTTCATTAGAAATAAATAAAGGCGAGTGTATCTTATTATGTGGAAAGAGTGGATGTGGAAAAACAACATTTACAAGACTATTAAATGGACTAATTCCTTCGTTTTTTGAGGGTGAACTTAGTGGAATATGTAATGTTTTAAATTTATCTTCAGAAAGTGCGACTATAGAAGACTATGTAAGACTTGTAGGTAGTGTATTTCAAAATCCGAAAACACAATATTTCAATTCTAATACGACAGATGAATTATCTTTCCCTTGTGAAAATATCGGTTTAGATTCAAAAGAAATACAAGATAGAATTGATCAACTTGCAAGTTTATATCATATAGAAAAATTTCTAGATAAGAACTTATTTTATTTGTCCGGTGGAGAAAAACAAAAGATAGCTTTTGCGGCAGCGTGTATGTTATATCCAAAAATACTTGTGCTAGATGAACCTACAAGTAATCTGGATGATAAAGCAATTCTAGAATTACATGATATGATTGCAAAAATCAAAGAACAAGGTGTAACAGTTGTGATTGCTGAACATCGAATCGCATGGATTACAGATTTAGTCGACCGATATTATTATTTTGAACATGGGCAAGTAACACATACTTATAGTAAGAATGAATTTCTATCTTTAACCGATGAAGAAATCTTGAATTTAGGATTACGTTCTAAAGATTTAAGTAAATATACAAAATTATTACAAAGCAAATATCAAAATAAAACTACTCATGAACAGTTTGTGGAACTTGTTAGTGTAGAAATAGGATATGATGCAAAACATGTGATAAAAAAACTTCCGGAAATTAGTTTAGGAAAATCAGAAATCATTGGTTTGATGGGACATAATGGTATTGGGAAAAGTACACTAGCGAAAACATTATCTGGTTTAATGAAACAAGTTAAAGGAAAAATATTGATTGATGGTAAAGAGACAACATTAAAAGATCGAATAAATCATACATTCCTTGTTATGCAAGATGTGAATTATGAACTATTTTCAGATAGTGTAAAAGAAGAAATACAACTTGGTGTAGATAATCTAAATCGATATGAAGAAATTGTAGAAATGTTAGGTCTAAAAGAAATAGAAGACAAGCATCCAATGAGTTTATCTGGTGGTCAAAAACAAAGAGTTGTTGTTGCGGCAAGCATGTTATCGAGTAAAGAACTCATTATTTTAGATGAGCCAACAAGTGGACTAGATCGAACAAATATGGATAAAGTAGGAAAATTACTACAAGACTTAAAGAATCAGGGAAAAACAATTCTAGTCATTACGCATGATGTAGAATTAGCATCTCTATGGTGTGATCGAATCATTAATTTGGAGGAACAATAAGATGAATAAAAATGAATGGTGTGGTGAATGGATTAACTTTGAAGCTTTCATTGATGATCAAAATGATTATATGCAAAAATCATGGAATGAAGCTGAAACATTTTGTGCAAAGATGCCAATGTTTTCTCATGGCGTAAAAGCTTTTTGGCAAATGGCATGTCTTTCTACAAATGATGAAAATCAAGATAGAATACAAAAATGGGTAATACAAGCAAAAGATGAAAATCTAGAGATAGAATGGATATTTGCGGATAAAACATATAAAGATACTTATCACTTACAAGAAATGATAGAACATGGATTAGAAAATAAAGAAAATTATCTGTTTGTTGGAGAAAAAGAATCACCATTTAAGTATTTATTAGCAATGGCCCCAATGCCTACAAAAGAAGAATATCAAAAAGGTGGATTACTACCACATTTGCATTATCAATATGCTCGTAAATTAGAAGATTTATATGATGGTAGCTTAAAAAATAAAAATTGGTATCCAACAATGGTATATAACGAAAACACTTCATTATTAGATAAATGTAATATTGTTAGAGCGTTACATCGACTACCTTTATGGGATAAAATTGAAAAATAAAACAGCATCATTTTGAAGAAACTGCAATTTTTTCCTTTTTAGACTTTGAAGAAATGTAAGTAATGGAAAATAAAACGCATATTTAAAGGGGTGAAGAACAAAATTCCGGTTAGTTTTCAAAAGCGTATCAAACATGACAAAATAGTGGTGACGCATAAAGAAAACTAGCGTCGTGCGTTGGAGAAAATGATAGGTGTAGGGACAATTACACGATATAGAAATGGGTGAGTTAGCTGAAAAAACTAAATCATTTTAGTAAACGCTTTCATCATTTTTGCTTTATAATGAAATTAGTTATTTCATGAGGAGACAATTTTAAATGAGTATAGCAAAAGAAAATTATGATCGTTGGATGAAAAATCCTAATTTAAATGAGGCTTTACGCAAAGAAATGGAAGGCATGAATGAAGAAGCTATTAATGATGCTTTCTATACAAACATTGAGTTTGGTACAGCAGGAATGCGTGGGGTAATGGGTGCTGGTACAAATCGTATTAACATTCATACAATTCGTAAAGCAACAAAGGGATTCGCAGAATACATTAAAGAAAATGGACAAGATGCAATGGATAGAGGAATTGCGATTGGTTATGATAATCGTCATCATTCTAGAGAATTTGCGTTTGATTCTGCTAATGTATTAGCTGGTAATGGTATTAGAGTATATGTATTTGATAGCTTGAGACCTACACCTGAATTATCATTCTTAACGCGATATAAGAATTGTTTTGGTGGAATTATGATTACAGCATCACATAATCCAGGTAAATATAATGGATATAAATTATATGATGAAAAAGGATGCCAATTAGTACCTCATCTAGCAGATGCTGTAACTTCTAAAGTAAACGCTGTTGAAGATGAACTAGGAGTACTAGCAGAAGTAAGTGAAGAAAATAAAACATTGATTTCTGTAGTAGGTGAAGAAATTGATAAAGAATATTACAAAGCAGTAGAATCCATCCAATTAAACAAAGATGTAAATCGTGATTTAATTAAGATAGTATTCTCACCAGAACATGGTACAAGTAATATTCCTGTTCGTTCTATCTTAACAGAATGTGGATATCATGTTATTCCAGTATTAGAACAATGTGAACCTGATCCTGATTTTTCTAATACTCCTACTCCTAACCCAGAACAAAGTGGAGCATACGAATTAGCGATTAAATATGCTGAAAAAGAAGATGCTGATATCATCTTAGTATGTGACCCTGATGCAGATAGAATGGGCGTTGGTGTAAAGAGTAAAGAAGGATATACAATCCTAACAGGAAACCAAAGTGGAGCTGTATTAATTGAATATATTTTATCTACATTAACAGAAAAGAAACTTATGCCAAGTCATCCTGTAATGTTTAATACAGTTGTGACTAGTGATTTAGGTGAAGCGATTGCTAAAAAATATGGTGTAGAAACAGAAAAAACACTAACAGGATTCAAGTTCATTGGTGAAAAAGTAGCGAAATATGAAGTTACACATGAAAAAGAATATGTATTTGGCTATGAAGAATCATATGGTTCTTTAATCAAACCATTTGTTCGTGATAAAGATGCGCAACAAGCTTGCTTAATGTTAGCAGAAGCTGCTTGTTACTATGCTGAAAAAGGCAAAACACTATGTGATGTATTAGAAGATTGTTACAAGGAACATGGTTATTACAATGAATCACAAACTTCTATTACATTAGAAGGAATGAGTGGTGCTGCTAAGATTAAAGAAATCATGACACGATTAAGAACAGAAAAACTTCAAGAAATTAATGGTGTTAAAGTAGTACGTTATCAAGATTTTGACACATTTGAAGAAGGAACACTTGATGAAGTTAAACCTCTTACAGGATTTACAAAGTCTAATGTTCTAAAATACTTCTTAGAAGATGGTTCTTGGATAGCTGTTAGACCAAGTGGAACAGAACCAAAGATAAAAATTTACTATTGCATTAAAGGTGAAAGTGCTATTGATGCATTAAATAAAGCAAAGAAATACGAAGAAGAAATGAAAAAACTAACAGCATAAAATTTAAAAGAGACTTGTTAAAAAATACAAGCCTCTTTTATGCTGTTTTCATGTAGAATATTGAAGGAAGGTTGGAATTTTATGTTTACAAATAAAGAAGAATTTAAAGAAGCATTTAAAACTAGACTAATTGAAACTTATGGAACAACTGTTGAATTAACACACCCAACAGAAAGATACATGGTATTAGGAGAAATGACACGTGACTATGCTAGTGTCAATTGGAAAGACACAAAAGTCGCAACAGATAATCAACAAGCAAAACAAGTATATTATTTTTCTATGGAATTTTTACTTGGTAAGAGCCTAACAAGTAACTTAAAGAACCTTGGTATTTATGACATGGTTTTTGAAGGTTTAAAAGATTTAGGTATCGATTACCAAGATTTAGCAGATATCGAATGTGATGCAGGTTTAGGAAATGGTGGCTTAGGAAGATTAGCTGCTTGTTTTATGGACAGTGCAGCATCTTTAAAATATCCAATCAATGGTAACTGTATTCGTTATCAATATGGTTTATTTAGACAAAAAATAGATGAAGAAGGTAACCAAGTAGAAGTACCTGATATGTGGTTAAAGATTGGTAATGCTTGGGAAATTCGTAAACCAAAACATGCAGTAGATGTTAAATTCTATGGAAATATTGAAATGCATGCGGATGAAGATGGTACATTACATTTTGAACATGTAAATGCTCAACATATTATGGCTGTACCATATGATATGCCAATGATTGGTGCGAATACAAAGATGACAAATACTTTACGTTTATGGTCTGCTGAACCTGCAGATACAGCACCTATTGACGTAGATTTTAGAAAATACTTATCGGATGTAAGTGAAATTTGCTTAAATGTTTATCCTGATGATTCTACAGAAGAAGGTAAATTCTTAAGATTAAAACAACAATATTTCTTCGTTTGTGCAGGTATTAATTCTATTGTTAAATCACATGTAAAGAAATATGGAACAGTAGAAAATTTAGGTGAAAAAGTATCTATCCAATTAAATGATACGCATCCAGTATTAGTTATTCCTGAATTAATGCGTGTATTAATGGATGAATATGAATATACATGGGAAGAAGCACAAAATATAACACTACATACTGTTTCTTATACAAACCATACAGTTATGCAAGAAGCTTTAGAAACTTGGCCTATTGACTATGTAAGAAGATTACTTCCTCGTATTTATATGATTATCGAAGAAATTGATAGAAGATTTGCTACATATATTTCTAGACAATATCCAGACAAATACTACATGGTTGCTAGAGTTCGTCCAATTAACAATGGTGTTATTCATATGGCTAGACTAGCTGTTCTTTATAGTCATAGTGTAAATGGTGTTGCGGAAATCCATACTGAAATTTTAAAAGATGATTTATTTAGAGATTTCTATCGTATTTGGCCAGAACGTTTCTCAAATAAAACAAATGGTATTACACCACGTCGTTGGTTCTTATATGCTAATCCTGAATTAACAGGTATGGTTGACCGTCTCATTGGAACAAATTATCATACAAACTTTAATGAACTAGAACACTTACTAGATTATGTAGATGATGAAAATGTACAAAGAGAATTCTTAGAAATTAAAGCTAAACGTAAAGAAATCTTAGCAAATTATATTGAAAAACAAACAGATATCGTCGTTGATCCTACATCTATTTTCGATGTACAAGCAAAGAGATTACATGCATATAAGAGACAATTCTTAGATGTATTACATATTATTTACTTATATCAAAGAATTAAGAGTGATCCTTCATTTACAATGACTCCTCATACATATATCTTTGCGGCTAAAGCAGCTCCTTCATATGTATTTGCGAAGAAAGTAATCAAGCTAATTAATCGTATTAGCATGACTGTTAATAATGATCCTGATGTAAAAGGCATGATTAAAGTTGTTTTCTTACCTAACTATTGTGTAAGTATGTCAGAAATCATGATGTGTGGTGCTGATGTCAGCGAACAAATTAGTACTGCCGGTAAAGAAGCTAGTGGTACAGGTAATATGAAATTCATGATGAATGGTGCTGTAACATTAGGTACATTAGATGGTGCTACTGTAGAAATTGACCGCTTAGTAGGTAGAGAAAATGATGTTATCTTTGGCTTAACTGTAGATGATATTCCTCATTTTAGAGAAGATTATAGAGCTTGGGATTACTACATGAATGATGAACGAATCAACCGTGCGATGAATTCTTTAATTGATGGTACTTGGGGAGATGACTTCAGAACAATTTATGATGAAATCTTAACAAAGAATGATGAATTCTTCGTCCTAGCTGATTTTAATTCTTATGTACAAGCACAAGAAGAAATTGAAAGAAGATATGCTGACCGTAATGCATGGGCTAGAACATGCTTAATTAATATTGCTAAATCATGGTATTTCTCTAGCGATAGAACAATTCGCCAATACGCAGAAGATATTTGGCACATTCAACCTATTGATATTGAGTGAGGATAATTATGCCTTCTATTAAAGCATATATAGATGATTTTGATTTAGTTACAGTCTCTATCCCTAGAAGCTTTTTTGGGGGAGAATCTTTTGGATTTTATATCTTAAACGAAAATCAAGATTTAATTTCATGTACTGTTAAAGATAGAATAGAGTATGAACAATTAATTGTTTATACTCTTTTGAGTGATGCTAAGTTTATTGTTGGACAAAAATATTTCTTAAGAGAATTCCATGGTCAAACAGTTCCTTTAGCATATCGTTTTATTACACATAAAAAAGAATTTAATGATTTATTTGCCTATGATAAAGAAGACTTAGGTAGTTTTTACCACGAGGAATATACTGATTTTGCAGTGTGGGCTCCTACAGCAAGTAGTGTCATTTTAAAATTATATAAAAATAAAACTGAATCATTTGTGATGACAAAAAGTGATAAAGGTGTTTATCGCTTACGTGTTTATGAAGATTTAAATGGTGTAGAGTATACATATTTAGTTGAACGTAATGGAAAAGTGGTTGAAACTCTAGATCCTTATGGTTTAAGTAGTAACGCAAATGGAATGCATAGTGCAGTAATTGATACAACTAAAATTACTTCTATTTGTGATGATGCAAAACTACCTAGTTTTGAGAATTATTGTGATGCGATTATTTATGAATGTAATATCCGAGATATTTCTAGTAGTAAATCTTGTGGTATTGAACATAAAAGTAAGTATCTAGGAGCATATGAAAAGGGTACAAAATATAAAAATTATCCTACAGGTATCGATTATATTTGCGACTTAGGTGTAACACATATTCAACTTCAACCTGTTTTAGATTATGCAACAGTAGACGAGTCACATCCTAAAACAAACTACAATTGGGGCTATGACGCTGCACAATGTATTAGTCTAGAAGGTTCATACGCAACTAATCCTAATGACCCTTACTCTAGAATGATTGAGTTTAAAAATTTAGTGAAAACGTATCATGATAGAGGCATTAGAGTAAATCTAGATATTGTCTATAACCATATGTACGATACAACGAATAATCCTTTAGAAAATGTGGTGCCATATTATTATTTCAGATATGGACAAAGAGGATTATTAAGTAATGGTTCATATTGTGGAAATGATTTTGAATCTAGACAACCAATGACAAAGCATTTATTTGTTTATGCTCTAAAGACTCTTATTCAACTATATGGTGTGGATGGATATCGTTTTGATTTAATGGGTATTTTAGATGTAGATACGATGAATGAAATTGATACTTCTTTAAGAAAAATCAAGAAAGATATCATGTTATATGGTGAAGGATGGGATTTACCTACAGCATTAGAACCAGAAGAAAAGGCACGTATCTATAACCAATTTAAAATGAAAAACATTGCGCATTTTAATGATACATTCCGTGATGAACTAAGAGGATGTAATGGGGAATATGCGGAACAAAATAGAGGATATATTACAGGTGATTTAAGTAAAGCATTTGCGGCTTGTAGTACATTTAGTGGAAATACATTAAGTGATCCTTATTTCTTACGTTTTGATAACCCAAGTAAATCAGTGAATGCAATAGAAACACATGACAATTTAACTTGTTGGGATAAGATGCATGCATGTTGTTCGGAAGAAGATGGTGGCTTAAGAATCAAAAGACAATGTATGATGATTGCTAGCTGTTTTATTGCTCAAGGCATACCATTCTTACATGCTGGTATTGAATTCTGTGGAACGAAAAACAATATCCGTGATTCTTATAATGCAGGTGATGATGCAAATGGTATGCATTATGAACGATTAGATAAATATAGTGATGTCTTAGATTACACAAAGAAATGTATTTCTTTAAGAAAAAATCATTCTAGTTTAAGACTTAGAACAAAAGAAGAAATTGAGAAAAGAGTTCATTTTGAAATTCATGATGAAGGAATTGTATTCTATGAGATTACAGGAGTAGATGAAACACTAAAAATTATTGTGAATCCTTCTTTAGATCATCATCAATATGAATTAAATGGAGAATGGAACATTATATTTGATAGTAATGGAAATTCTCTTGAAGGAACTTATACAAGTGTTCATGTACCATTATGTAGTATCATAGTATTGAAAAAGGTGGACGTTATATGAAAAAGCTATTTATAACATTATTAAGCGTATGTACTTTATTTACATATGTTCCTGTTCAAGCAGATAGTGATCCTGAAAATAAAGAATTTACAAAATTCATGGATCAAGAATTTGTAGATACATTAGAGTCTGACTATATGACGATGCATTATTCTGTAAAGGATTATGCTTCTTATGGTATTGAAAAACCAGAAAGAACAATCGGTACAGCAACACTTGCTAGTTATGAAGATGCAGTAAAAACAAATACAGAAGCTTTAAATAAATTGAAGTCTTTTGACTACAATACATTATCTGTAAATCAACAACATGATTACGATACATATAAGAAAGCACTAGAAGATAGTATTGCTTTAAATAGTTATCCACTATTTGATTCTTTATTTAATCCATATTCTGGAATATTAGATAATGTCATTACAAATCTAACTGAATATACATTTTATACAAAAGAAGATTTTGCCGATTACTTAGAAGTATTAGGTACAGTGAGTGACTACTTTGATGAAGCAATTGAATTTACACAATATCAAGCTCAAAATGGTTACTTCTTAAGTGATTCATTACTAGACGCTGCTGAAGAATGGATTAGTGACTTTGCAAATAAAAAAGAAGATAGTGCACTAATTTGTGTCTTTGATGAAAAAGTTGATGCGTTTAGTGATTTAACAAGTGAAGAAAAAGAAAAGTACAAGAGCGAAAACAAAGAAATTGTATTAAATAGTGTTATTCCTGCTTATGAAAATGCTTCTGTAGAACTTGAAAAATTAAGAGGTAGTGCTAAGTATGAAGGATCATTAGCGAATTATCCTAATGGTAAAGAATATTATCAAGCATTAGTAAACAGTAAAACAAGTACAAACGAAAGTGTTGAAGAATTAGTGAGTGAATGTGAAGAGTATGTATATTCACTATTAAATTTATATATTTTTCTATACAGTATAGACGCTGACATTGATCTAAATTATACAATAGCTGATTTCTCTATTGGCTCTGCAGAAGAAACATTAGAATATCTAAAAGAACATATGTCTGAATATCCTACAGGACCAGATGTATCTTATGTTTGTTCATATTTAGATGAAAGTGTTGCGAATGATTCAGTTCTTGCCTATTACTTAGTACCTACAATTGATGATTACAAAGACAATGTTGTAAGAATTAATGGTGAACTTGTTGGTGAAGATGCTGAACAATTATATGGAACTCTCGCTCATGAAGGTTTCCCAGGACATTTATATCAAACAACTTGGTACTATGCGACTAACCCTCATCCAATTCGTTCTGTCGTTTCAATGACAGGATATAGTGAAGGATGGGCAATGTATGCTGAATGTGATGAATTCTTAAATGCCACTGTTTCTTATGAAATTGGACAATATGCTTTCTTTGATACAGCATTAGGTTATGTAATTAATGCATATGCTGACTTAGGTGTTAATGGATTAGGTTGGGATGTACAAACTTTATCCGATAACATGGATAAAATGGGATTAAGTGGTGAATCAATTGCGCAAAGTCTATATGACTATGTAATTGAAAAGCCAGGTATGATTCTTCCATATGGAATTGGTATGATGAAGATGCAATCCTTAAGAGCAAAGACATATACAGCATTAGGTGAAAAATTCAATGAAACTACATTAGATTCTGTTTTATTAACATATGGTCCTAGACCATTTGAAACAGTAGAAAAAGATGTGGATGATTTTATTAAGCTAAAAGGTTTTGAAGTTCCTGAAACATATGAAATGATGGCTGACTATATCGATACATTAATTGATAGACAAGACTCTACAGCTGATCCTAATTATATTGACCCAACAATCCCTGAAGATAACAAACTTAGTTGGTTACCACTAGCAATCGGTGGAGGAGTTGTTGTATTAGTTGGAGTTATAGGAGTATTAGTATATTTAAAGAAAAAAGAAGGTGACTAATTTGGTACACAATCATTGGACTAGTTTTTTACATCATGAGTTTGAGCAACCATATTTTAAAGAACTATCTCAATTTGTTCATGACGCATACGAAACAAAGAAGGTATATCCACCAAAACAACTTGTTTTTAGTGCGTTTGAAAATACAGATTACAACGATATCAAAGTAGTCATTCTTGGACAAGATCCATATCATCAAAAGGGACAAGCGCATGGTATGTGTTTTTCCGTAAATCCAAATGTAAAGATTCCACCAAGTCTATTAAATATGTATAAAGAATTAAATACAGAATATGGATGCTATATTCCTAATAATGGATATTTAATGCCATGGGCTAAACAAGGTGTATTTTTACTCAACACAATTTTAACAGTAGAAGATTCTCATCCTTTATCTCACGCAAATAAAGGGTGGGAAACTTTCACTGACAATACAATACGATATATAAATGAAAGACAAGAACCTGTTGTATTTTTACTATGGGGAAGAAATGCGAGAAATAAAGCGAAATTAATCGATTCTTCAAGACATTTAGTTCTAGAAGCAGCGCATCCTTCACCATTAAGTGCGTACAACGGTTTTTTTGGTTGTAATCATTTTAGAAAGGCGAATGACTTCCTATGCATGCATGGTGAAAAAATTATTGATTGGCAAATTCAGAACATATAGAAATTTATAGTAAATAGGGCTATAATGAAAGCGTATTCAGATCGCATTAATCAAATCAGGAGGATAATATCATGAGATCAAATAGTATGGTCGCTATGATTCTTGCGGGTGGGAGGGGCACCCGACTTTTCGATTTAACGAAAAAGGTAGCGAAACCAGCAGTTCACTTTGGCGGTAAATACCGTATAATCGATTTCCCTCTAAGTAATTGCGCCAACTCAGGTGTATCTACAGTTGGCGTTTTAACACAATATGAATCTATATTGTTAAACTCATATGTTGCGAAAGAATCCAATTGGGGATTAGATGTAACAGATGGTGGCGTTTATGTTTTGACACCACGCGAAAAAGATCAAAGCGGCTTAGATGTTTATAAAGGTACAGCAGATGCTATTACACAAAATATTGATTTCTTGGATAGCCTAGATCCAGAATATATTTTGATTTTATCTGGTGACCATATTTATAAGATGGATTATGCTAAGATGCTTGATTATCACAAAGCAAATAACGCAGATGCTACAATTGCTGTATTAGAAGTGCCACTACGTGAAGCTAGTCGTTTTGGTATCATGAATACAAATGAAGAAGATAAGATTGTTGCATTTGAAGAGAAACCAGCTAAACCTAAGAGTAATCTAGCGAGCATGGGTATTTATATCTTTAACTACAAGACATTAAGAAAATACTTAGTGGCAGATTTAAAGAAAGCTGACAGTAATCATGACTTTGGTAAAGATATCATTCCATCATATCTAAATGATGATAAGAGATTATTTGCTTATCGTTTTAAAGGTTATTGGAAAGATGTTGGAACAATTGATTCCTTATGGGAAGCAAATATGGACCTTCTAGAAGAAGATGAATTAGATTTATCTGATCAAAGTTGGAAGATTTATACAGAAAACAAGAATGCTGTTCCTCAATATATTGGTAGTGAAGCTAATGTAGAAAATTGCTATATCACACAAGGTGTTAAAGTATTAGGTGATGTAAATCATTCTATTCTTGGATCAAATTGTAAGATTGGCAAAGGAGCTAAAGTTAGCGACAGTGTCATTATGCCAGGTGCTAAGATTGGTGAAGGCGCAACTGTAACACGTTGTATCGTCGCTGATAATGTTGAAATTGGTGCTGGTGTAACAGTTGGTGATAAGAACAGTGAACATATTGAACTTGTTGCTAAGAATATGAAATAGGGGAGAATGTTATGAATGTACTAGGAATTGTCAACTTTGAAGACGATAGTGTAAAAATTGATGGTCTAGGAGATTATAGACCTGTACCTGCAGTTTCCTTTATGGGAAGATATCGTATTATTGATGTAATACTAAGTAATATGACAAATAGTGGTATTGATAATGTACAAGTATATTGTAAAGAAAAACCACGTAACTTATTTGATCACTTAGGTGATGGAACAATGTATAACATCAACTCTAAACGTGGAAAGATGCGTATTTTATATGGTGAGAAACCATTTACATCTCCTATATATAATACTGATGTTGCAAACTTCTTATTGAATTTGCAATATATAGAAGAAGATACAAACCCATATGTATTAATTGCACCAAGTTATTTCATTTATAACTTTGATTTCAATGAAGCATTTAATGCTCATGTTGAATCAGGTGCAGATATTACAGTTTTATATACATCTACAAATGATGCGAAAACTAGATTCTTAAGTTGTGATGTAATCACAATGGATAAAGAAAAACGTGTTCTTTCTTTTGAAAAGAATCGTGGTAAGAGTAAGAGTAGACAAGTTTCAATGGAAGCTTATATTCTTTCTAAAGCATTGTTTATTCAACTAATTAAACAAGCAGCGAATGTATCATCATTATATTGGTTCAAAGATATTCTACGTGATCAAGTAGAAGAACTTGTAATCAAAGGATATGGTGTTAGAGGATATGTATCATGTATTGGTTCATTAACGGAATACTATAAAACAGGTATGGAGTTAAAGAATCCAAATAATTCTGAATTATTATTTAAAGAAGATCGTCCAATCTATACACAAACAAACGATTCTTGTCCAACAAGATATTCTAGTGATGCTGAAGTTAAAGACAGTGTTATCGCAAATGGATGCTTGATTGAAGGAACAGTAGAGGGCTCCATTATTGGGCGTAATGTCACAATTAAAGAAGGTGCAGTTGTTAAAAACTCAATTATTATGACTGATGCGGTAATTGATAAAGATGCTAAGCTTGATTATGTTGTCGTTGATAAATATGCAATTGTGCATCATATCAAGAAATTAGTTGGTACAGAAGATGCACCAGTATATGTAAAACGTAGAGATAGAATCTAGAGGTATATATGAGAAGATCAATTCTATTTGTTGCTGGCGAAGGTTTACCATTCATTAAGACTGGTGGCTTAGCAGATGTTATCGGTAGTCTTCCTAAATCACTATGTGATCGTGGACATGATGTACGCGTAGTACTACCACTATATAAGAAGATTATTGAAAAACATTATGATAAACTAACACGTTTAGGAACGATTGAAATTACATCTGGTTGGATTAAACAACCAGCAACTTATTATGTATGTAATGTGGATGGTGTTGTTTATTACTTTATTGAACACCAAGGATATTTTGAACGTGATGGACTATATGGCTATGACGATGATGGGGAAAGATTTGCCTTCTTCCAAAAAGCTGTATTAGAAATGATAAATTATGTAGATTGGTGGCCAAATATCATTCATGAAAATGATTGGCAAACGGGTATGTTACCACTCATGTGTCATGCATTATATGCAGATGACTACCGTTATCAAAATATCAAACATGTATATACAATTCATAACTTAGCTTTCCAAGGAAACTTTGGTAAAGATATGTTAGCGAGTTGCTTAGGACTAGATGACTATTATTTTGAAAATGGTTCAGTACGTTTTGATAATGGCATTAGCTTTATGAAGGCCGCAATTGTTTATGCAGATAAAATCACAACTGTTTCACCAACTTATTCTGCTGAAATTCTAACGAAAACTTATGGTGAAAGAATGGATGCGATGTTACGTTACAGAAGAGAAGATCTTTGGGGTATCGTAAATGGTATTGATACAGTGACTTGGAACCCTGCTACAGATCATTTACTTGCATATAACTTTGACGCATCAAATGTATTCCAAGGTAAGTTAGAAAATAAGCGTGCTTTACAAAGAGAACTTGGCTTAGAACAAAATGATGATGTTTGCTTAGTTGGTATCGTATCAAGATTAACAAACCAAAAAGGTGTATATCTCATTACAGAAAAGATGACAGAAATGATGGACCAAGGCATTCAATTTGTTATTTTAGGTACTGGTGAAAGTAACGCTGAAAATGCATTCAAATGGTTAGAAAATGAATATAAAGGTAGAGCAGTTTATTATTGTGGATACAATGAAGAATTAGCTCATAGAATATATGCAGGATGCGATTTATTCTTAATGCCTTCATTATATGAACCATGTGGTATTGGGCAACTTATCGCAATGCATTATGGTGCTTTACCTCTTGTTCGTGAGACTGGTGGTTTAAAAGATACAGTTCATCCATATAATCGTTATACAGGTGAAGGTAATGGATTTAGCTTCTATGGTTCTTATGCTGGAGATATGATGAATACAATCTATTATGCATTAGATCAATACTATAACAATAAAGAAGGTTGGGCTACTCTTGTATACCAAGCTCTAGAAACAGATGTTAGTTGGAATAAGAGTGCTGAAATCTATGAACAACTATATTATCAATTAACAAGTTGGGACTAATATAAAGAAAGTAGTAAAGACATATATTTTGTAAGTGATTTATGAAATATGTGTCTTTTTTAATGGATTATTTGTAAAATAGGGCATTTGCCCTATTGTTATAAAGATATAGCGATAAAATAAGAGTGTGAAAACAATGTACATTCGCTTTCATTAGGCAAAAGAAGATTAATGATGATGGATTATGCTAGACTAAACAAAAAACTTCCTAAGAATATAAAAAGTAAGTTAGAAGAATTATTAAGAAATACTCCTAATACTTTTTATGATGAAGCTAGTGTTGTGCTAATAGAAAAAGGAACAACATTTATACATTCTTATGATGAAGCAAATACAATTTATATCTTAGTGAAGGGACAAGTAAAAGCTGTTGATTATCATATTGATGAAATTATCTATGATTATACTTGGTTTGAACCAATAGAATTTTTAGGCGCAATGGAATTTTATATGGGATTAAATCATTATGTGACTGACTTAGAAACATTAACAGATTCTTTGTTTATTACGTTTTCTGTCGAAACATTTAGAAGTTGGATTGAGAGTGATACAACACTCATGCTCAAATTAATTCGAGTCATGATGAATCGACTAAATGATCAAGCGAAAAAAGAAAGAACATTTATGTTTTTATCTGCCAAAGAAAGAATCATGTATTTACTAGTTTCTATATATCATATGTATGGTCAAGAAAACGAATGTGAAGTTAAATTAACACAAGATGAGCTAGCGAAAAGATCAGGAATTAATCTTCGTACAGCAACTCGTTCTATCCAAAGTTTATGTGAAGAAAATCTAATTAATAAACGTAATAGAAAATTATATGTTAGTAAATCACAATGTAAACAAATGGAAGAACAATTAGAAAAAATATATGGAGATTATGATGAAACGAAAGATAATTTTAGATTGTGATCCAGGACATGATGATGCGATAGCGATTATGCTAGCAGCTAAAAATGAAAACATTGATTTATTAGGAATAACTGTAGTAGCAGGAAATCAAACGATAGAGAAAACAGTAAAAAATGCTTTAAATGTATGCCAGTATTTAGGCCTGGATGTTCCTGTTTATGAAGGTTGTGGTGTACCGATGATTCGTAGTAAGCCAGAAGTCGCAAGTGATATTCATGGTGAATCAGGATTAGATGGACCTACATTTGCTAAACTAACAAAACAAAAAGAAACAAAACATGCAGTGCAATATATAATTGATACATTACTAAATTCAAATGGAGATATTACTGTTGTAACAACTGGCCCTATGACAAATCTTGCGATGGCTATGAGACTTTGCCCTAGTATTATTTCTAAAATACAAGAAGTTGTACTAATGGGAGGAGCTTATCAACATGGTAATGTAACGCCTGCTGCAGAATTTAATATTTATACAGACGCAGATGCTGCTCATGTTGTTTTTACAAGTGGTAGAAAAATAGTCATGGTAGGATTAGATGTCACAAGAAAAGTATTGTGTTATCCATCAATCATTGAGCGAATGAGCAAACATAATAATTGTGCAAGTGAACTATTTGTAAGCTTGATGACGTTCTTTAGCAAAACACAAAAAGAAGTATATGGTTGGGAAGGTGGACCACTACATGATCCAGTCACAATCGCATATTTAATCGATCCTACAGTATTAACATTAAAAGAAATGTATACAGAAATTGATATTCGAAGCATGCAGAGTTATGGTAGGACGAATTGCGATTACTTCAACTACTTGCATAAAGAACCAAATAGTTTTGTGGCAATCGATATCGATGTAGAAAAATTCTGGAATATTATTGAAAAAGGTATTGAAGCATATTAAAAAGTAATAAATTGTGCTGTTAATTTAGATGAATTAACAGCATATTTTTATATACAATTTAGAAAAAATGAAAAGATTATGCATAAAATAGCTTATTTTCATGTTTGTTCTTTTACTCACATGTTATAATTAATTCGCTATAAGGAGGATAATTCAAATGGCTAAAAAATTAGTTACTGATTTAGATGTAACTGGAAAGAAAGTTATCGTCAGAGTTGACTTTAATGTACCTTTAAAGAGCGGAGAAATTACTGATGATAATCGTATCGTTGCCGCATTACCAACTATCAAATATTTAGTTGAAAACAAGGCAAAGGTTATCTTATTATCTCATCTTGGTAAGATTGACTACAAAAAGACTGATGAGGAGATTGCAGCTGCTAAGAAAAAGAACAACATGGCACCTGTTGCAAAGAGACTTCAAGAGTATCTAACAGATACTAAAGTCGTATTTGTTGATGCTACAAGAGGTGCTGAACTTGAAAAAGCTGTTAGTGAATTAAAAGATGGTGAAGTTCTATTAATGCAAAACACTCGTTATGAAAAGGGTGAATCTAAGAATGATGAAGAATTAGGCAAATATTGGGCTTCATTAGGAGAATTATATGTTTCAGATGCATTCGGTTCTGTTCACAGAGCTCATGCAAGTACTGTAGGTATTCCAACATACCTTCCAAGTGCAGTAGGATTCTTAATTGAAAAAGAATTAAAATTCTTAGGTGATGCTGTTGAAAATCCAGTAAGACCTTTCGTTGGAATCTTAGGTGGAGCTAAAGTTGCTGATAAATTAGCAGTTATCTCTAACTTACTAGAAAAATGCGATACTCTAATCATTGGTGGTGGTATGGCATACACATTCTTAAAAGCACAAGGTAAAGAAGTTGGTAAATCTCTAGTAGATGATACAAAACTTGACTATTGCAAAGAAATGATGGAAAAAGCTGACAAGTTAGGTAAGAAGTTATTACTTCCTATCGATACAGTAGTAGCTGGTTCTTTCCCTGATCCAATCGATGGACCAATCGAAACAGAAGTAGTTTCTAGCGATGCTATTCCTTGCGATAAAGAAGGTTTAGATATTGGACCTAAGACAGCTGAACTATTTGCTAACGAAGTTAAGAATGCAAAGACAGTTGTTTGGAATGGACCAATGGGTGTATTCGAAAACCCAACATTAGCTGCTGGTACAAATGCTGTTGCTAAAGCATTAGCTGAATGTGATGGCACAACTATTATCGGTGGTGGTGATAGTGCAGCTGCTATTAAACAACTTGGTTATGCTGATAA